>NZ_JAFRFW010000901.1:0-2480 GCF_017434145.1 Saccharopolyspora sp.
CCGCGCTGGTCGGAGCCGTCGTGCTCAGCGGTTACCGGGCGCCTGCCTGGGCCGGCCTGCGCAGGACGGCGCTGCGGCTGCGGCTGCCTGCCGCGTGGGTCGCGTTGTCGGCGCTGGCCACGACCGTTCTCGCCTGGCCGCTGGAACCGACGAAGCTCTTCTATGGCGGCACTTCCGTGGACCAGGCATTCCGGCTGCAATACCTCACCAGGCTCACCGACTCACCGGTGCTTTCGGACATGAACTACGCCGGGCTGCCGCCGTACTACCCGGCGGGCTGGTTCTGGCTCGGCGGGCGGTTCGCCGCGCTGACCGGGAATCCGGCGTGGGCCGCTTACAAACCGTTCGCTCTGCTGACCATCGCGGTCACCGCGGTCGCGGCGTTCACGTTGTGGAGCGTCGTGATGCGCAGGCGGGTGGCCGTGCTGTTGGCGATCGCCACCACGTTGAGCGGGTTCCTGCACGGATTCGACGAGCCCTACGCCTGGCCGTCCGCGGCGTTGTTACCGCCGGTCGCGGTGGCGGCGTGGCGGGTGCTGCGGTGCCGGGAGCACCGGCATCGGGCCGCGCTCGCGGGAATCGGGCTGTTCCTCGGCTTCACAGCGCTCACGTACACGCTCTACTTGGCATTCTCGACGGTGCTGCTGATCGCGATGGCCGCGGTGCTCGTCGTGCGAAGAGCGAACAGGCCCGGTCCGTTGCTGCTGCGCTTGCTCGGGATCGGAGCCGTGGCCGGGCTGGTGGCGTTGCTGGTCTGGACGCCGTTCGTGCTGGCCAAGCTCGGCGGCGCGGAATCCGCCGGTGCGGCGAACAACTACCTCCCGGCGGAGTCCGTGCCGCCGTTCCCGTTCCTGCAGCCCACGCTGTTCGGCGCGCTTTGCCTGGCCGGTCTGTGCTGGCTCGTGCTGTCGTGCCGGCGCAACGCGGTGGCCGCCGCGCTGCTGGTGGTGACCGGTGTCGTCTACCTGTGGTTCGGGCTGTCCACGCTGGCGATCGCCGCGCACACCACGTTGCTGGCGTTCCGGGTGACCACGGCGTTCAACGTCCTGCTGGCGGTGGCCGGAGTGCTCGGCCTGCTGGAACTGTTCCGCTGGGCCAGGTCGCGGCTGCCCGAGCGGTTCCGTGCGCAGGCGGTAGCGCTGGCGGTCCTGCTGGGACTGGCCGGATCGGTGAGCACCGTCGAGACCGCACTCGCCACCGAAGTGCACAGCGCCGCCCAGCCCGCCTACACCGATTACTACCCGACGGGCAGCAACGCCCAGCGCCAAGCCGACCCTGCCGCGGACGGTTCCTGGCACGACGAATTGCTCGGCGCATTGCGGGAAACCACGGGCCGCGCGCCGTCGGAGACGGTGCTGCTGAGCACCTACCACCCGATCAAGTCCTTCGCGCCGTTCCGCGGCTTCCAGCAGGAGACTCCGCACTACGCCAACCCCCTGGCGCGGTACGAGGAACGGGCCTCGGAGATCCGGGACTGGGCGTCCGCGCGCGATTCCGCCGAGCTGACCGCGAAGCTGCGCGGCAGCGGGTTCACTCCGCCCGATGCCTTCGTGCTGCGCCGCGCACCGGATGGCCTGCACCTCACGCTCGCCCACGACGCCTTCCCGCACCAACCCAACGTGCAGGTCTACGATGTGCGGTTCGACCCGGCGCTGTTCGACTCGCCGGGCTTCGCGCGCCGGGACGCAGGACCGTTCGCGGTGATCGCGACACGTTGATCTTTTCGGGGTGCGCTACGTGAAAGCACTCGACGATCAGGTTAGCCTTGCCTCAGAGAGTCGCGTGATGAGGAGGGGCTGATGACCCAAGCCAGGAAGAACCGGCCGGTGACCCGGCTGCGCGTGCTGCGCAAGGAACAACTCACGCCGCACATGATCCGGATCGTCGCCGGCGGGGACGGCCTGGCCAACTTCGAGCCCAACGAGTTCACCGACGCCTACGTGAAGGTGTTGTTCCCGCGCCCGGACGTGATCTATCCGCAGCCGCTGGACATGGGCGTGATTCGTGCGGAGATGCCGCGCGAGCACTGGCCTGCGATGCGCAGCTACACCGTGCGCCACTACGACGAGCAGGCCGGTGAGCTCGCGCTGGATTTCGTGCACCACGGCGACAGCGGGCTGGCCGGGCCGTGGGCGGCGAACGCGCAGATCGGCGACGAGCTGCTGCTGTCCGGACCGGGCGGGGCGTACGCCCCGGACCCGGCGGCCGGTTGGCACCTGCTGGTCGGCGATGAGAGCGCGCTGCCCGCGATCGCGGCCTCCCTCGAAGCGATGCCGCCCGGCGCGACCGCGCGGGTGTTCCTGCTGGTCGACAACGCCGCGGAGCAGCAGACGTTGGCCACCAAGGCCGACGCCCAGGTCCGCTGGCTGTACCGCTCGGCGGGCGAGGACCTGGTGGACGCGGTGCAGACCGCCGAGTTCCCGGCCGGGGAGGTGCAGGCGTTCGTGCACGGTGAGGCGGGGTTCGTGCGCGTGCTGCGC
>NZ_JAFRFW010000092.1:0-1675 GCF_017434145.1 Saccharopolyspora sp.
CCAGCCTTCGCTGAAAGCGCGGCGCAGCACCGCCGCGCCACCGTCGCCCGCGGTACCGCACATCGCGATCGACGCGGAGCTTTCCCCGGCGCAGCAACGATTCCGCGTCCTGCGCGCGCTCGACCACCGAACGCCGGCGGACCCTGAGTGAGCCGCCTCCGTCAGCTCGCGGGCGGGAAGCAGGACTCGCGCTCGACCAGGCCGACCGGCAGCACCGTCTTGCGGCGGAACCGCCGGTTCGGGTGCTCCAGCCGGTCGAACACCCGCCGGGCCGCGTGCTCGCCGAGCAGCGCGGGGTCCTGGTCCACGACCGTCAGCGCGGGCGTGAGCAGGTCGGCCATCGGGAAGTCGCCGAAGCCGACGAAGGCGAAGCGGCGATCGCGCAGCACCGGAGCGAGCACCATGCTGCTGCGGGCGTTGGAGGAGAAGATCGCGGTCGGCGGCGTGGGCAGCGCGGCCAGCCGCTGCACGATCTCCGCCGCTCCCGCGCGGTCCAGCGCGCCGAAGACCTCGTAATCCTCGCGGCGCGGCAGGCCGTGCGCCTGGAGCGCGCCCCGGTAGCCGAGCAGCCGGTTGCGGCTGGTCTGCACCTCGGCGATGTCGGCGACGAAGGCGATCCGCTCGTGCCCCCGCGCGATCAGGTGCTGCACCGCCAGGTGCGCGCCGCCCTTGTCGTCCTCCAGGAACGAGTCGGCGGCCACGCCGACCGGGGCGCGGTCGACGAACACGATGGGCAGCCGGTCGCGCCAGCGGGCCAGGTAGGAGTTGTCGGTGGCGACCGGCGCGATGACCAGCCCGCTCAGCGACTGCCCGAGCAATTGCTGCACGAGATCGCCTTCGCGCTGCGACCCGTCGCCGGTGCTCGTGACCACTGTGGACATGCCGTGTTCGACCGCGACCCGGTTGACCGACTCGGCGACGGCTCCGAAGAACGGGTCGAGCATGTCGGGCACGACCACGCCGACGACCGGGGCGCGTCCGGTGCGGAACGTGGTCGCCACGGCGTTCGGCACGTAGTTGAGCTCGCGCAGCGCCAGTTCGACGCGCGTGCGGGTCTCGGGCAGCACGTGCTCGTCGTCGTTGAACACGCGCGACACCGTTTTCGCGCTCACTCCGGCGAGTGCGGCGACGTCTCGCATCGTGGTCATGGAACGGGCCGGACCTTTCGACGGATCACCGTGCGGTGCGCACGGGGTGCTTCGGCGCGCAGTCTATCCGCGCTCGGCGGCCGCGGTGTCCGACGCCCGCATCCGGTCCCCGGTGCTCAGCGCCGCGTCCCACGAACACACCGCCGTGACACCGGTGACTAGATGAAGCTTGACATCGGTGACATGGAGACGTCTACTCTGCGCGGACGGCTGCCGGCGCGCAGCAGCCGTCCGCCGGGCGTCGCGGCCCGGCCGATCGGCGCCGCGGATCGTGCTGCGGCAGGGGGAGCTTCTCATGCTCGGACAGAATGCGCGCCAATCCATAGAGCCTGCCGGGGAACAGGACGTCGCCGTGAATTTTATTGTCCGGCCTACATTTTTTACGGGAACGCTTCCTTATCTCGGCGGGGAGGAAACGCCGCTGCGCCGCTTTGTCGTGAGCTGCCTCACGGGTGAAAATGAAACGGGTTTTCTGCTCTTTCATGTCTCTGATATACTGCCTATTCAAAATCTGATTGAAAATCTGC
>NZ_JAFRFW010000902.1:0-2504 GCF_017434145.1 Saccharopolyspora sp.
AGTCACCGAGGTGATCGTGCGCGGCAGCTCGTCGTCGGCGAGCAGGTCCGGTGCCAGCGCCGCGCACCCCGACCACAGGTCCGGCGCGGTCCCGGCGGCGCGCAGCGCGATCCGCCCGCCGTGCCCGCCACCGATCAGCATCGACCCTGGCAGGCCCGGGCGCTGCGAACGCAGGTGGTGCCCGAGCGAAAGGATCTCGGGCAGGCCCGGCGCGCCCCACGCGCCGTTCTCGTCGCGGTGGTTCGCGGCGATGACCGCGACCCCCACCGCGGCCAGGTCCTGGAACAGCGGGTGGAATTCCCACCGCCACACCGCGTCTTCCAGCGGGTGCAGCGCGAGCACCAGGTGCGAGCAGGATCGCCACTGGCCGCCGCCGTAGACGATCGCCTCGATGCCGCCGCCCAGCCGCAGCAGGTCGGCGGAGGCCCACGGCGGCAGCTCCGAAGCCTCCGAGTCCTCCGGCAACGTCGAGCTCGGCCCGCTCGGCGCCAGCGTGACCAGCGTCGACGGCCGCGCCGGCGAGGAGAACGGCACGCGGACCACCTTGCCGGGCAGGCAGGCGCGGTCCCCGGTGCTGCCCGGCGGCAGCGACAGCGGGGTGAGCTTGTCCTCGCGCGGCGCGTAGAGCTCCAGCGCGGAAAGCGCCCCGGAGTCCCGCCGCAGCAATACCCGCTGACCGCCGCCGTCCACCGCCAGCGGGACGTGCGCCGAGGTCAGCCGGTCCGGGAAGCGCACCGTGCTCGCCCCGTCCAGCACGACCCAGCCCAGCCGGTCGGATCCGTCCGCGGTCGAGCGCACCAGCAGCAGCTTGGAGCCCTGGTGGTGCAGCAGGATCCGGTCGTCGCTGTCGGCCGACAGCGAGAACAGCGGCTGCCAGGACCCGCGGCGCAGGTCGACCAGCACGCCTTCGACCCGCCGGTCCGGCCGGGTGAGGTTCAGCGCGAGCAGATCCGCGTCGGTGTCGAGCCACACACCCCCAGAGGCGGCACCAGGCAGCCGCACGAGTGGCTCGACACCGGGCGGGCCGTCGGTGATCCGCCAGACGGCACTCCGCTCCCGGTCCTCCCGGGCGATCAGGAAACCGAGTTGCGCGGCCGACGGGCTCGCCAGCAGGTAGCCCTCCTGGGCGCGCACCTGCCCGAGCAGGTGCGAGCGGGCGGCGGCCGTGTCGATCAGTTCCAGCTCGGCGAGCTCGTGATCCGTCGTCAGCAGCAGCACGCGGCCTTCGCCGAGCGGTGTGGCCTGCGCGGACGGGTCGACGACGGTGCCCCGGTGCAGCGCGCGGGCGGTGCCGTCGCGCTGCTGCGGGAAGCGGGATGCGCGGGAGTGGGCCGGGCGCGTGCCGAGGGAGCGGGACCGCAGGCTGTGCGGCCGTGCGGACCGGTTGGCGGTGCCGAAGTCCCACAGTTCGAGGGTGGAGATCTCCTCGCTGGTCCGGACGCACGCGACTTCCCGGCCGTCCGGGGAGAAGCCGAAGTTCGACCTGGACACGGCCAGCGAGGCTGGCCGGATCGGGGCGGGTGCGCTCATCGGCGCCCCGGTTCAGCGGGATGCACGCCGCGAGGCTAGGAAATCGCAGTTCAAGACGGTTTAAGGTTTCCTTAGAAAACGGCCGGAGGCACCCGGAAGTGTGGCCGCTGCTACTCGGAAGGGTGATCGGGGCGCCGGGTGCCGGAGACTTCCGGGAACGGGCGCGGCGCTACCGAGATCTCCCGCATCCGCTCGCCGTAGATCTCGTAGCGGCGCCGCGCCTCCCCGAACCGCTCCTGGCGCAGCAACGTCTCGACCAGGTCGAGGTGCGCCTCTTCGTCGTACGGGTCGTCCCGCAGCAGCCGCAGCGCGAACCGCGCGACCCGGTCGGCGTCTCCTTCGTCGCGCAGCCGCCGGGTCAGCGCCCGCAGCAGCGCGGTGTGCGTGGTGCGCAGCTCGTCGGCCAGCGGGGCCGCCCAGTCCTGGTACGGATCGTCCTCCAGGAAATCGCCGGTGTAGGCGGCTTCGGCGGCCAGCAGCAGCTCGGTGACCTCGTCGTGGTCCTGGCGGTGCGCCTCCAGCGCGCGCTCGGCCTGGGCGGCGAAGGACTCCACGTCGATGCGCACGTGCCGCGGGTCCAGCCCGACCGTGCCCGCTTCGCTGGTCAGCAGCACCGACCCGGCCGCAGGTCCGCGGGAGGCGAGCACGTCGCGCACGGTCGAGAGCAGTACCGACAGCCGGTTGCCCGCCCGGACCGGCTCGACCTCCGGCCACAGCAGCTCCATCAGTTCTTCCCGGCGCACCGGCCGCCGCTTCGCCACCAGGATCTTCAGCAGGTCCCGCGCTTTGCGGGACTGCCACGACGCCTTCGGCACCGGGCGCCCTGCGTGCTCGACCTGGAACACTCCCAGCGCGTGCAGCGCGACCGGAGGAGCCAGGTGCGCGACCGCCGCCAGCGGTCCGGCGGCGGTGCGGGAATCCGGCACGATGCCGTGTTCGCGCAAGGTGCGCTCGGCGAGGTCGACCGTGGCGGG
>NZ_JAFRFW010000903.1:0-2738 GCF_017434145.1 Saccharopolyspora sp.
CAGGCCCGGAACAGCGGCGTGCGCTGCTGGCGGGCCTGCTCGACGCGGCGGGTTCGGTCTCCGCGGACGGCGCGCTGCGGCTCGAGGTCAGCGAGCCGATGTCGGTGCGCGTCCGGGAACTCGTGCTCAGCCTCGGCTACGCCTGCGGGGCGCGGCTCGCGGACTCCGCGGCGGACCGTTTCGACCAGGTGGTGCTGGTCTTTGACAGCGGTGCGGACGAGGTCTTCCGGCTCCCCGCGAAGAACGCCGAGCACAAGACCCACCGCCTGGACCGGACCCCGGCCGCGCGCGCCATCGTCGCCGTCCGCGAGGTCGCAGGCGTGCCGGTGCGCTGCGTGGAGGTCGACGCACCGGACCACCTCTACCTGGCCGGGCGCGGCATGGTGCCGACGCACAACTCCACGCTGGGCCTGGACTTCGCCCGCGCGGCCTCGATCAAGCACGGCATGGGCAGCGTGATCTTCTCGCTGGAGATGGGCCGCACCGAGATCGTGATGCGGATGCTGTCCGCGGAGGCCCGCATCCGGCTCGGCGACATGCGCGGCGGCCGGATGACCGACGACGACTGGACCCGGCTGGCCCGGCGGATGAGCGAGGTCAGCGAAGCGCCGCTGTTCGTGGACGACTCGCCGAACCTGACGATGATGGAGATCCGGGCGAAGGCCCGGCGGCTCAAGCAGCGCTCCGACATCCAGCTCGTCGTGGTCGACTACATGCAGCTGATGACCTCCGGCAAGCGGGTCGAGTCGCGGCAGCAGGAGGTTTCGGAGTTCTCCCGGAACCTGAAGCTGCTCGCCAAGGAACTGGAAGTGCCCGTGGTGGCGATCTCCCAGCTCAACCGCGGCCCCGAGCAGCGCAACGACAAGCGGCCACAACTTGCTGACCTGCGTGAAAGTGGCTCGCTGGAGCAGGACGCGGATATGGTGATCTTGATTCATCGCCCGGACGCGTTCGAGCGGGACGATCCGCGGATGGGTGAGGCGGATCTGATCCTGGCCAAGCACCGTGCCGGTCCGACCTCCACCGTGACCGTCGCGCACCAGCTGCACTACAGCCGTTTCGTGGACATGGCGCAGGAATGAGCCGGCCTGCGTAGAGCCGCGGTCGGCTTGCCGCGGCCCGTTTTCCTTGCGTGCAGCACCCCGGACGGGCATGCGCCGCTGACTCTTCGGAGCAGCGGTTCGCTCGCCCGCCGTGCTGCACGTCGTGGCCGCCGATGACTCGATCCGGTTAGCACGCGGCAGGTGGTGGGTGCGGCCGACACGCCGATGCATCTTGTGCCCGAGTGATCACTGCGCGATGCCTACCCTCGATCACGAATGCACTGCGACGAAGGGTCGGCGATGCGCACCGTTTTCCTGCACGGCGAGGCGGACCGCTGCTCGGAGGCGGCTGCCGCGCTGTCCGAGCGGTTCGGGCCGCGCGCCGAGGCACCCGGTCTGATCACGGCGATGCTGCATGAGAAGGGCGTGCAGGACGGCCTGCTCACCCGGTGGACCGAGGCGGACGTGACCCGTTTCCTCGCCGACGTCGTGCCGCGCCGGATGGTGCTGCCGAACTGGTCGGCGGTGCCGCGGGTGCTGCACGAGTGGTTCGACTTCCTCGCTGCCGCGGGATTGCTGCTACCCGGCAGCGGCTCGCTGCGCGCGCTGCACGCGGCGGTTGATGCCGCGACTCCCGATTACCTCGATGCGATGGCCCGTCCCGCGAAGTGGGGAGCGGGCAAGTTCTGGGCGTCCGAAGCGCGCGAGCGCGGTGTGGACCCGGACGATCCGGTGGAGTTCGAGCGGTTCGTCGCCGAGGCGCGGGACGGTGCCGCGGGACTTGATCACGACCTGCTGCACGCGATCGAAGAGAAGCCGGAGCCGGCGGACGCGCCCGCGTACTGGTTGCCGCCGGTACGGGTCCCGGACTCGAACACGCCGGGTGCTGAGGCGGAGCGGGCTCCCGTCCTGGAACGCATGAAGCTGCTGCACGAGTGGGTCGGCGCGGGCCGGGCGCTGATCGCAGGTTCGGAGGCCGGCCTCGATGAGCTGGCGGGCGCGCTCGGCACCGACCGGTTCACGGCGGGCCTGACGCTGGAGTGGGCGAAGCGGGCGCACCTGGTGCGAACGACCGGCGACCGCCTGGTGCGCACCGAGATCAGCGCCGCGTTGCTGGCGGAACCCGGGGTGCTGTGGTCCCGGCTGTGGGAGCTCTTCCTGCAGTTGGAGGACGTTCTCGGTGATGAACCGGAGTTCCCCGCCGGCGATGCCGGCTTGCTGCTGGATCTGGTGCAGGCGGTGCTGACCGCGCTGTATTCGGAGACCGAGGCGGTGCCGGTGGAGCAGGTGGTGAGCCTGGCCGTTCATGCGCTGGCGGACGAGGACGAGTTGACCCCGGAATATCGCCGCGCGGTGCACCGCGCGGTCGGCCGCGTACTCGACCAGTGGGCCGTGCTCGGCGTGGTGCGCTGCGAGCCGACCGAGCTGCCGGAGCGCCTGGAGCGCATCGCCGAGCTCGCCCCGGAAGGCGAGCCGGACCGGACCGTCGTGGAGCTGACGCCGCTGGGCGTGCGGGCCGCGCACGGTTCGCTGGAGGAGTTCGGTTTCGTCGTGCCGACGGTCGCCGGAATGGCGGCGCTGCCTGCGGAAGTCGTCGTGCTCGCGTTGCCGGGCAGTCCCGCGGACGTGGTCGAGGAGGTCGTGGGCGACTGGGTCGCCCGGCGCGGGCGGGCCGCGGCCAGTGCCGAACTGGCC
>NZ_JAFRFW010000904.1:0-7973 GCF_017434145.1 Saccharopolyspora sp.
CCGACGAACCGGGCCGCGCCGGTTCGCTCGCGGAGTGCGGCAACGCCACCGCGTGCGGCCGGTCGTTCGGCAGCCGGCTACCCGCCAGCACGTCCTGGTCCCCGGCGTCGGGCAACGGCTCCAGCGGCGACGGGGTCACGCCGCTGTCGTAGGCATCGGCCCACCGCAGCACGGTGCGCACGTATTCGTCGGAGTGGTTGTAGCGGAACACCGCTTCGGCCAGCTGCCGCGGATCGCGCAGATCGGCATCGCCATCGCAGAGGTAAGCACCGGCGCTGGCCACCGCGTCGTGCACGTTGTGCGGGCTGAGCACGCCGTCGTCGTTGCCGTCCATCGCGTGCTTGTTCCAGGTCGACGGGATCAGCTGCATGGACCCGACCGCGCGGTCCCACACCGGATCACCGTCCAGGCTGCCTTGGTCGGTGTCCGGGATCGCGGCCACACCGGGACCGCCGCTGAGCCGCGGCCCGAGGATGGCGGGCACCGTGGTGCCGTTGACGTCGATCCGCCCGTCCCGCGCGTGCCCGGACTCGATCCGGCCGATGGCGGCGAGCACCGACCAGCGCACTCCGCAGGCCGGGTAGCTCTGCCCGAGCCGGTCGGCCGCGCCGACGTAGGCGGCGAGCATCGGTTCCGGGATGTCCAGCGAACCGCGCGGCAGGTCCGCGGCCGGACCGGGCAACTTGCGGGGTTCGCCCGCGAGGTCGAGCAGGTTCTCGCTGGGTTCGAGGTTGCGCGGCAGATGCCCGGTGGCTCCGTAGCGGCTACCGCCGGGCGCCCCGTCGGCGCGACCGTCGCGCAGGGTCGGTGGCGGCATCGACAGCAGGGCGCTGGACGCCGCCACCATCAGGACGGTCGGAGTGAGGAACGTGGCGGCGCGCCACCTGCGCCGGTTGCGGCGACGAGCGGTTTGCCGGGTGGTGCGAGCTGCCACGGCGCCTCCAGCCCCAAAGTGTTCTCGCCTGCGGCGAACTCCACCGTGGCACGTACTCGCTGGTCACGAAGTTCGTCGACACCATCGAGTGAAACGGTGCAGCCGACGTCGAGGGCTACTGCGCGGTAGCCGCTTTGGCCTACCCTGCTGCGCATGACGCTCACCGGCGAGCCGCACGTGCACGGCAGGACGGAACCCTGGTCGACCCACGACGTGACCAACCAGCCTCCGCCGCTGGACGGCTTCGACCCGTTGTCCTGCGATCCCGCGCTGCGCGAAGCCGTCAGCCGCTACGCGCCGACCGCACTGCCCGACCTGCGCGAACTAGCGCTCGAGTCGGGTTCGGCCGAAGCGCGCGAGCACGGCAGGCTCGCCAATGACAATCCGCCCGAGCTGCGCACCCACGACCGCTACGGCAACCGCGTCGACGAGGTCGAGTTCCACCCCTCCTGGCACTGGCTGATGAACCGCGCGGTCCGGCACGGCCTGCACGCCGCGCCGTGGCGGCCGGACGCGGAACCCGGTGCGCACGCGCGCCGCGCCGCCGGTTTCTACCTGTGGTCGCAGGCCGAGGCAGGACACGGTTGCCCGATCTCGATGACCTTCGCCGCCGTGCCCGCGCTGCGGCACTCCCCCGAGCTGGCCAGCCAGTACGAGCCGGGGCTGTCCTCGCCCGACTACGACTTCGGCCTGCGTCCCGCCGCCGCGAAGACCGGGCTGCTGGCCGGGATGTCGATGACCGAGAAGCAGGGCGGTTCGGACGTGCGGGCGAACACCAGCACCGCCGAGCCGCTGGCCGACGGGACCTACCGGATCACCGGGCACAAGTGGTTCACCTCGGCGCCGATGAACGACCTGTTCCTCACGCTGGCGCAGACACCGGACGGGTTGAGCTGCTTGCTCGTGCCGCGAGTGCTGCCGGACGGCAGCCGCAACGAGATCCGGCTGCAGCGGCTCAAGGACAAGCTCGGCAACAAGTCCAACGCTTCCGCGGAGCTGGAGTACACCGGCGCGCTCGGGCACCTGGTCGGCGAAGCGGGCCGCGGAGTGCGCTGCATCATCGAGATGGTGTCGATGACCAGGCTGGACTGCGTGCTCGGTGCGGCGGCGAACATGCGGGTCGCACTGTCCGAGGCGGCGCACCACGTGCAGCACCGCAGCGCGTTCGGCGAGCGGCTGGCCGATGCGCCGCTGATGCGGACCGTGCTGGCGGATCTCGCGTTGGAGACCGAGGCGGCGACCGCGTTGGCGATGCGGCTCGCGCTGCCTGCGGCGAAGTTCCACGTGTGCAAGCGGGCCGCCACGGCGGTCGCCGAAGCGCTGGAATGCCTCGGCGGCAACGGCTACGTCGAGGAGTCCGGGCTGCCGCGGCTGTACCGGGAGGCGCCGCTGATGTCGATCTGGGAAGGCTCCGGCAACGTGACCTCGCTCGACGTGCTGCGTGCGCTGCACAAGCAGCCCGCGTCGGCGGAAGCGCTGCTGGGCGAGCTGGACGCCGCGGCAGGCGCGGACCGCCGCTACGACAACAGCGTCCGGCAGCTGCGCGAGGAGATCGCAGCGCCCCGCCCGGAACGGGCGCGCAAGCTGGCCGAACTGCTGGCGTTGACCTTGCAGGCTTCGCTGCTGATCCGGCACGCGCCGACCGCGGTCTCGGAGGCTTTCGTGGCGACCCGGCTGGTACCGGACACCGGCCGGTCGTTCGGCACGATCCCGGACGGGCTCGCCGCCACCGCACTGCTCGAGCGGGTCACGCCGGGACGCTGAACGATCAGGAAGGCGCGTTCTCCGGCCAGCGGCGAGTGATCTCGTCCAGCACCTCGTCGCCGAACGGATTCACCCCCGGGCCCTTCGCGAGCGCGTGCGCGAGGTGCACGTGCAGGCACTTCACGCGGTCCGGCATACCGCCCGCGGTGACCTGAGTGCCCAGCGGTTCGATCGCGTCCCGCTCGGCCAGGTAGGACTCGTGCGCGCGGCGGTAGGCGGCCGCCAGCTCCGGATCCTCGGCGAGCCGGTCCTGCATCTCCCGCATCCGGCCCTCCGCCTCCAGCGTGGAGCACAGCGCGCTCAGCCGGGGCGAGGTCAAGTAGTACAACGTCGGGAACGGCGTGCCGTCCTCGAGCCGCGGATTCGTCCGCACCACGCTCGGCTCGCCCGCCGCGTCCCGCGCCGCCACCGCCCGCAGCCCGCGCGGCGGCCTGCCGAGCTGGTCGGCGATGCTTTCCCGATCGTGCTCGGTGACCGTCGAAATGTCGTTCACTGCTCGTTCCCCGTCAGCGACTTCCACAGGTTCTCGTACCACGGCCCGTCATCCGCGGGCGTCGGCGCCGGCGGCGGCTGGGCCTGCTGGTGCGGGAGTTCCACGATGTACGGCGTCTCCCCGGGGCGCACGTAGCCGAGCCTGGCGCGCGCCTCGGTCTCGACGTGCTGCGGATCGGAAAGCTGCGCCTTGCGCTCCTGCAATTCCTGGACCTGCTGGGAGAGTTCGACCCGCTTGTCGTCCTGCGCGGCCAGCTCGCCGCGCTGGCTCAAGTAGGTGCGCAGCGGCACGGACACGCTCAGCGCCATCGTGCACAGCAGCAGCGCCAGCAACGCCGCCCGGCGCGTCGACGAGAGCTTGAACGCGCCACCGGTCGGCGACTTGCGCTGCGATTTGGACCGCGGCGCCGCCGCGCGCGGCCGGGAACCGCTCTTGGTTCCCGACCGCTTCACCGGCTCCCGCGAACGACCGGTACGGCGCGCCGCGGGGGTCTCGCCCCCGCGGCGGCGTTGCTGTCGATCAGAGGACCGCCCGCTCGGCATCGCCCGCACCCGTCGTCGTCGAAGTCACCCCGGCCGTGTTCAGACCGCTGGTGACCAGGATGTCACGCCTCCGGATTGAGCCGCGGGAACGCCAGCTCACCCGCGTAGCGCGCCGCGTCGCCCAGCGCTTCCTCGATGCGCAGCAGCTGGTTGTACTTGGCGATCCGCTCGCTGCGCGCCGGGGCACCGGTCTTGATCTGGCCGCAGCCGGTGGCCACCGCGAGGTCGGCGATCGTGGTGTCCTCGGTCTCGCCGGAGCGGTGGCTCATCATGCTCTTGTAGCCGCAGGAGTTGGCCAGGTTCACCGCGTCCAGCGTTTCCGAGAGCGTGCCGATCTGGTTGACCTTGACCAGCAGCGCGTTGCCCGCGCGGCGGTTGATGCCCTCCTCCAGCCGCTCCGGGTTGGTCACGAACAGGTCGTCGCCGACCAGCTGCACGCGGTGGCCGATCTCCTTGGTCAGCTGCACCCAGCCGTCCCAGTCGTCCTCGGACAGCGGGTCCTCAATGGACACCAGCGGGTAGGAGTCGAGCAGCTCGTTGTAGTAACCGGCCATCTGCTCGGGGCTGCGCTTGGCCTTCTCGAAGGTGTAGACGCCGTCCGAGTAGAACTCGGTGGCGGCCACGTCCAGCGCCAGCACGATGTCGGTGCCCAGCTTGTAGCCGGCCTTCTCGACGGCGGTGGCGATCAGGTCCAGCGCCTCGCGGTTGTTCGGCAGGTCGGGGGCGAAGCCGCCCTCGTCGCCGAGGCCGGTGGGCAGGCCCTTGGACTTCAGCACCGACTTCAGCGCGTGGTAGGTCTCCGCGCCCCAGCGCAGCGCGTCCGAGAAGGAGTCGGCACCGACCGGGGCGATCATGAACTCCTGCACGTCCACACCGGTGTCGGCGTGCGCACCGCCGTTGAGGATGTTCATCATCGGCACCGGCAGCACGTGCGCGTTCGGCCCGCCGACGTAGCGGAACAGCTCCAGCCCGGCCGAGTCCGCGGCGGACTTCGCCACCGCCAGCGAGACGCCGAGGATCGCGTTCGCGCCCAGCCGGGACTTGCCGGGCGTGCCGTCGAGGTCCACCAGCTTCTGGTCGACCACGCGCTGCTCGGTGGCGTCCAGCCCGGCCAGTTCCGGGCCGATCTCGTCCAGCACGCCCTCGACGGCCTTCTCCACGCCCTTGCCGCCGTAGCGCTCGGCGTCGCCGTCGCGCAGCTCGACCGCCTCGTGCTCACCGGTGGAAGCGCCCGAGGGGACCGCGGCGCGGCCCAGCGTGCCGTCCTCCAGTGCCACCTCGACCTCGACGGTGGGGTTCCCGCGCGAGTCCAGGATCTCGCGGGCGCCGACCTGCTCGATGATCGCCACGTGTGCTCCTAACCAGGGTTTGAGGTATGGGCGGCCCCGGCTCGCCGCACCGCTGGACGCGCGCGGCGGGCCGAACCCCCGAGGACCGCCCCTGAGCCTATCGGGGCCCGGTGCGGCGACGTCGCCGACTTGAGCGGGAGCACATCGTCGCCCGATCAGGATCGATCACGTTGCACGGCGCGTGATCGAACGGCGGCCGCGGACGTGCCGATTACCATCCGCTCGGCAGTCGAGGAACAGCGGGGTCGGCACGTAGTGTTGTCCGCGTCATGAGGGACGAAGAGACCGTGGAAGCGTTCCGCCGGGCGGAGAACCTGGTCTCCCAGCGACGGCCGTGGGAGGCCCTCCGCGCGCTGCAACCCGTGCTCGCCATCGCCGAGGACAAGCCCAGCGTGCAACTGGTTCTCGGCCGGGCGTACCTGTTCTCGGCCCAGTTCCGCCGGGCGGAGCTGGCGTTCCTGCGGGTGCTGGAGCTCGACCCGTCCGACCATTACGCGCGGCTGGTGCTGGGACGCACCCTGCAGCGGCAGGGACGGTTGCTGGAGGCCCGCAGCCAAGTGCAGATGGCCGCGACGATGAATCCCGATCCCGCTTACCAGGAAGCGCTGGGCGAGATCAACGCCCGGCTGGCCATGCAGAACGACTGAGCCGCTGCGACGTTGCGTCGCGGCCGTTCCGGTCGCGGGTCGGTCGCGTGCGGTTCAGTCGCGGCGGTTCGCCGCACCGGCGTAGGTCTCGGCGATCGCGAAGACCTTCTGCCCGTACTCCACCGAGTTGTTGTACGACATCACCGATCCCCACCAGCCCTGGCCGGTGGTGAGATCGCGGCCGCTGGAGCAGAGGTACCGGGCGGCGGCCATCGAGGCGTCGTCCAGGTTCTGCGGATCGCCGACCCCGTCGCCGCTGCCGTCGGTGGCCCACTTGCGCCAGGTCGACGGGATGAACTGCATCGGGCCGACCGCGCGGTCGTGCATCGCGTCGCCGTCCAGCACACCGCCGTCGGTGTCTCCGATCGCGCGCACGCCTGGAGTCCCGTCCAGCGGGACACCGATGATCGGCTTCGACGGGCGGGCGTCGTCGCCGAGCAGCCGGTTGCCGTACCGGCCGTGGTTCGACTCGATCCGGGCGATCCCGGCGATCGTGGACCACGAGATCCGGCACTCGGGCTGGTACTCGCGCATCGCGAGATCGGCGTTGACGTAGGACAGCAGCGCCCTGGAAGGCACGTCGACCACCGAGGCGATCCCGTCGGCCCACTCGCGCACCGGATCGCCGCCTTCCGGTGCAGGTTGTTGCACCGGCTCCTGCACCGGCGGCGCGGCGGAACCCGGCAGCACCGGGGCGGGTTCGACGGTCTGCTCCGGTGGCGGCCCGGCTTCCGGGGCGGCGGCCGGACGGCCGAGCCCCGCGGTCAGGCCGACGCCGACCCCGGCGGACGCCACCAAGGTGAGCGCGACGGCGAGTCGTCCGAGGACGGCGAACACGGCGCGCAGCCGCGAAGGAGTGGGGTCGGTCACGCGAACAGGTTACTTGGCGGTATCAAGCAGAACCAGGGAGCGTTTAGGGAGCGGTGCGCACAGCGGGGTCGTTCAGCGGAACATCAGGCGCCTGCTCGCTGCGGACTCTCAGCGGAGAAGTCGCCGCACGGCTCGGTTTCCCGCCGCGCCGGAGCGTCCGCCGATCGACCGGCCACCCGTGCGGACCCGTACCTGCGCTCAGTTCTCCGTCGCCAGGGTGCGGCTGATCCTGCCGTACTGATCGGCGTGGTCGATCACGTCCTGGCCGTAGTCGTGGCTCTCGTTGTAGTCCAGCAGAGCCCTCCAGAACCCGTCCGGATTGCGCAGATCGCCGCCGACCGTGCACAGGTATCCGGCCGCGGCCAACGCCGCATCATCGATGTCGTTCGGGTCGGCGACCCCGTCGCCGTCGGCATCCGCCGCCCAGCGGTTCCAGGTGATCGGGATGAACTGGAGCGGGCCGATCGCCCGGTCGAACACCAAGTCTCCGTCCATGGCACCGCGGTCGGTGTCCTCGATCCGCTTGACCCCGTTGCTGCCGTCCAGCGGCAGACCGCGGATCGCCACGCTGGGCCGTCCGGTCTCGTCCAGCTTGGCGCCGCCGTAGCGGCCGTGGCTGGATTCGATGGCGCCGATCCCGGCCAGGGTGGACCAGCCGATGCCGCAACCGGGGTGCTCCTGCTCGGCCGCGCGCGCCGCGTAGCCGTACGCCTGCAGCGCGGCGAGGGGAATGTTCAGCTCGTCGGACATCGACTCCGCCCAGCCGGTGAGTTGCTGCTGCGGCCGGTCCTGCACGGACATCGGAGGATTGCCGGAGTGCGCCAGCTGCACCCGCGGCGGTTCCACTCCCGGGTCCGGTGGCGCCACGGCAGGCGGCGGGTCGGCGGCGACCCTGGGCTCGTTCTCCGCGCGGTCTTCCTCGGGCGGAGCGCACGACACGAGCACGGCGAGCACCGGTACCACTCCGGTGAACAACCACGGTCTGCGCGCACCCTGTTGCTGCGACACCAAATGCCTCCCTCTCCCACCTCAGTGTGCACGTGCCCGTCGTGCGCCCGGAGACGAACCGGACAAGTCACGCGCTCCCGGAGCACTTGTCGTCGGCAACGCGAGTTCTGTGACGGTGCCGGTCGGATTCGCCGGGCAGCGCGAGCGGACCGGGACCTCCGGGGGTTCGTGGCCGACCGCCGTTCCGCGTGGCGTTCCCACTTTCGCGGATGCGGACCTGCTCGCCGCGAGCGGGTCCGCGAGCGGCGAACCGGATTCGCACCGGCGGCGGGAATCCACTCCGGTGCCCGCTCATTCCCCGCTCGCCGCCCAGTACCGCCGCCAGTCCGCAGCGTTGCAGGTGGCCGGGTCCTGACCGGCCGCACG
>NZ_JAFRFW010000093.1:0-8591 GCF_017434145.1 Saccharopolyspora sp.
GCGGAACTCGGCGGCGTCGCGGAAGTACGCCAGCGAGTCCTCGCCGCGGCCGGACCCGTCGGCCTGCCCGGCTCGCGCCAGCAGCAGCCTGGCCTGCCCGAGCAGGTCCAGCGCGATGTTCGCCAGCGCGACCTCGTCCTCCAGCTCGGGCGCCCGCGTCACCCACTCGCTCAGCCGTTGCGCGGCGATCAGCGCGTCGTCGCCCAGCGCCAGGCAGTAGTGCGCCAGCACCGCCCCGTCCACCCCGTCCGGCACCGAACCGTCCACACCGGACAGCGGATCGTCGAATCCGGTCCCGAACGCCCACCGCGAGTCGTTCTGCTCGGTCAGCGCCTCGTAAGCGTTGTCGAAGGACACAGTGGACCTCACATGTGCGGAACGTCGTCGGGAATGGCGTAGAACGTCGGGTGCCGGTAGACCTTGTCGCCGCTCGGCGCGAACATCGGGTCCTTCTCGTCCGGACTGGACGCGGTGATCGCGTCCGCGCGCACCACCCAGATGCTCACGCCCTCGTTGCGCCGGGTGTAGAGGTTCCTCGCGTTGTGCAACGCCATCTGCTCGTCCGGCGCGTGCAGCGAACCCACGTGCACGTGGTTGAGACCGCGCTTGCCGCGCACGAAGACCTCGAACAGCGGCCAGGACGATCGGGGAGATTCCTCGCTCATGCCGGCTCCTTCCGCGCGGCCCGCTTCGCCGCGTGCGCGGCGGCCGCTTCCCGCACCCACGCGCCGTCCTCGTGCGCGCTCCTGCGCCGGGACATCCGCTCGTCGTTGCACGGCCCGCCGCCGGAGATCACTTCCTTGAGCTCGGCCCAGTCCGGCTCGCCGAACTCGTACCCGCCCGACTCGGCGTCGAAGCGCAACTCGGGATCGGGCAGCGACACCCCGAGCGCGTCGGCCTGCGGCACGGTCATGTCCACGAACTTCTGCCGCAGTTCGTCGTTGGTGTGCCGCTTGATCTTCCAGGCCATCGACTGCTGCGTGTTCGGCGAATCGCCGTCCGGCGGGCCGAACATCATCAGCGACGGCCACCACCACCGGTCGACCGCGTCCTGCACCATCTCCCGCTGGGCCGCGGTGCCGCGCATCATCTGCAGCAGCAGTTCGTAGCCCTGCCGCTGGTGGAACGACTCCTCCTTGCAGATCCGCACCATCGCCCGCGCGTACGGGCCGTACGAGCTGCGGCACAGCGGCACCTGGTTGCAGATCGCCGCGCCGTCCACCAGCCAGCCGATCACGCCGATGTCGGCGAAGTTCAGCGTCGGGTAGTTGAAGATCGACGAGTACTTCTGCCGCCCGGAGATCAGCTTTCCGGTCAGCTCCGCCCGGTCCGCGCCGAGCGTTTCCGCCGCCGAGTACAGGTACAGCCCGTGCCCGGCTTCGTCCTGCACCTTCGCCAGCAGGATCGCCTTGCGCCGCAGCGAGGGCGCGCGCGAGATCCACGCCCCCTCCGGCTGCATCCCGATGATCTCCGAGTGCGCGTGCTGGGCGACTTGGCGGACCAGCGTCTTGCGATAGCCGTCGGGCATCCAGTCCCGCGGCTCGACGCGCTGGTCGCGCTCGATCGTGCCGTCGAAGTGCCGCTGCAGCTCGCCTTCGGCCGTCCCGCTGGTCACCGGCGCTCACCTCCCGCTGTGCGACCGGCCTGCGCGGCCGACCGCTGCTGAAACCGACCAATCGGTCAGTAATTAGTTTCCCGCGGTGCGGCACCCGGGCGCAAGCCCCGAGCGCCGCACCCGCCGGATCAACCCTTGGCGACCAGGGTCAGCACGTCGTACTTGGCGACGGACTCGCCGTCCTGGTTGGTCACGTCCGCGTCCCAGCACACCTCGCCGTAGTCGCCGCCATGGCGCGGAGTGATCCGCTTGGCCGTCAGCGTCACCGTGATCTCGTCGCCCGGGTAAGTCGGCGTGAGGAACCGCAGGTTCTCCAGCCCGTAGTTGGCCAGCACCGGCCCTGGCTCGGGCGAGACGAACAACCCCGCCGCGAACGACACCACCAAGTAGCCGTGCGCCACCCGCCCGTCGAAGAACGGGTTCGCGCGGGCCGCTTCGTCGTCGGTGTGCGCGTAGAAGGTGTCGCCGGTGAACTCCGCGAAGTGCTCGACGTCCTGCAGCGTCACCGCGCGCGGCCCGGACACCACGGTGTCGCCGATGCGCAGCTCCGCCAGGTGTTTGCGGAACGGGTGCACCTCGGTCTCGCTGCGCGCACTGCCCGGCGTCCACTGGCCGGTCACGGCCGTCATGGTGTCCGGATCGGCCTGCACCGCCGTGCGTTGCATGTGGTGCAGCACGCCGCGGATGCCCCCGAGCTCCTCGCCCCCGCCCGCGCGGCCCGGGCCGCCGTGCACGAGCTGCGGCAGCGGGGAGCCGTGTCCGGTGGATTCCTTGGCGTCGTACCGGTTCAGCACCAGCAGCCGCCCGTGCCGGGAAGCCGCGCCGAGCACCACTTCACGGGCGAACTCGGCGTCGGCGGTGACCACCGAGCCCACCAGGCTGCCCTGCCCGCGCCGCGCCAGGTCCACGGCCTGCTCGACGCCGTCGTAAGGCAGGATCGTGCTCACCGGGCCGAACGCCTCGACCTCGTGCGGTTCGGGCCGTTCGGGGTCGTCGCAGCGCAGCAGCATCGGCGAGATGAACGCGCCGTTCGCGGCGTCCGCGCCGACGGGCTGGGACTCGTCCGGGCCGCCGTAGACCAGCCGACCAGCGGCCAGCAGGGACTTCAGCGAGCGCCGCACCTCCTCGCGCTGCTCCAGGCTCGCCAGCGCGCCCATCCGCACGCCCTCGGCGTCCGGGGCGCCGACGGTGACCTTCGCCAGCTTCTCGCCCGCGGCCGCCACCACGTCGTCCACCAAGTTCGACGGCACCAATGCGCGGCGGATCGCGGTGCACTTCTGGCCCGCCTTCACCGTCATCTCGGTGACCAGCTGCTTGACGTAGAGGTCGAACTCGGCGGTCTCCGGGGTCGCGTCCGGCCCCAGGATCGAGCAGTTCAGCGAGTCCGCTTCCGCGTTGAACCGCACCGCGCGGGAGACCACCGCCGGGTGCGCGCGCAGCCGCTGCGCGGTCGAGGCCGAGCCGGTGAACGACAGCAGGTCCTGATCACCCAAGTGCTCCAGCAGGTCCCCGGCCCCGCCGCACACCAGCGACACCGAACCTTCCGGCAGCAGCCCGGATTCGATGATCAGCTCGACCAGCCGGTGGGTCAGGTAGGCGGTCTGGCTCGCCGGTTTGATCAAGCTCGGCACGCCCGCCAGGAACGCCGGGGCCAGCTTCTCCAACGGCCCCCACACCGGGAAGTTGAACGCGTTGATCTGCACCGCGACGCCCCGCAGCGGCGTGTGCACGTGCCTGCCGAGGAACGTGCCGCCCTTGCCGAGCGGTTCCAGCGGGTCTTCGACGTGCACGGTGTCGTTCGGCAGCTCCCGGCGGCCCTTGCTGGAGTAGGTGAACAGCACGCCGATGCCGCCGTCCACGTCGAACTTCGCGTCGCCGAGCGTGGCACCGGTCCGCGCGGACAGTTCGTAGAGCTCCTCGCGGTGTTCGCGCAGGTACGAGGCCAACGATTTGAGCAGCGCGGCGCGCTGGTGGAACGTCAGCGCCCGCAGCGCCGGACCCCCGGTGCCGCGGGCGTGCTCCAGCGCCGCGGCCATGTCGATGCCTGCTGACGAGACGCGGGCGACCTCCTCGCCGGTCACCGCGTCCGGCACCGCGACCCCGTCATCACCGGGGACCTGCCACCGGCCTTGCACGTAACTGGGCAACGCACTCATGAACTTCCTCCGCACGCTTCGAGGTCGGCACTGCATTCATCGGCCGATGGAAGTGTTGTTAAAGCCGCTTTCGCCGCCGCACGAACGTCAATCCGGCCACTCGTGGAACCCGCGGCCGGATTTGCGGCCCAGCTCGCCGCGCTCGACCTTGTCCCGCAACAACTGCGGCGGCGCGAACCGCTCGCCGAGCGTGCCGTGCAGGTAGTCGGCGACCGCCAGCCGCACGTCCAGCCCCACCAGGTCGGTCGAGCGCAGCGGGCCCATCGGGTGCCGGTAGCCGAGCTCCACGGCGGTGTCGATCGACTCGGCGTCGGCCACGCCCTCCTGCAGCATCCGGATCGCCTCCAGCCCGAGCGCCACGCCCAGCCTGCTGGTGGCGAAACCCGGCGAATCCCGCACCACCACGTCCGTGCGGCCGAGCCCGCGCACCCACCCGCTGACGGCCTGCACCGTGTCGTCGGCGGTTTCCGGTGCGACCACGACTTCCACGAGCTTGGAAGCAGGCACCGGGTTGAAGAAGTGCATCCCGAGGAACCGCCGCGGATTCCGCAGCGCGGTGGCGAGTTCCGCGATGGACAGCGAGCTGGTGTTGCTGGCGAGCACGGTCCGCTCGGAAACGGCGCGTTCGGCCGCGGCCAGCACGTCGAGCTTGAGCTCCGGTCGCTCCGGAACCGCCTCCACGACGAGGTCGGCCTCGGCGGGCAGCTCGCCGATGCCGGTCACGACGTGCAGCCGCGCCAGCACCGCTTCCGGGTCGTCGTCGAGTTTTCCGCGCCGCACGGCGCCTTCCAGCCCGTCCCGGACGCGCTGCCGCGCGGCCCCGGCAGCGGCGTCGTCGTTTTCGGCCACGTGCACCTCGGTGCCGAGCATCAGGAACACCTGGGCGATCCCGGCGCCCATGCGCCCGCCGCCGAGGATTCCGACCAGTTCCGGTGTGCTGCTCAACGCGAACCCCTTCGTTGCCCGGACGGACGCTGTGCGGCGCCGGACGCCTCCGCCGCAGCGGGTTGACATCGCGACCGGCGCGGCCAACACTCTAGATTAATAACCGACTGTTCGGTCAGTACGCAAGGCTGCGGCGCGGAAATCCCTGCACAGCGGTGCTGCGCAGCGGTACCGGACAGGGGCACCGGACAGCGGTATCGGACAACGGCACTCGGGCCGAGCACTTCGGCCGAGCACTAGGAGGCGGTGGCCACGTGGATCCGGCCGAGCAGGTGGCTAGCGCGACCCGCGCGATGCTGGACGACGACAACGCGAGCAAGACCCTCGGCATCGAGGCGCTGACGGCCGCCGACGGGCACGCCGCGGTGCGCATGACCGTCACCCCGGCCATGGTCAACGGGCACGGCATGGCCCACGGCGGCTACGTGTTCCTGCTGGCCGACACCGCGTTCGCCTGCGCCTGCAACAGCCACGGGCCGGTCACCGTGGCCGCGAGCGCGGAGATCACCTTCGTCGCCGCCGCCTACGAGGGCGACGTGCTGCACGCCGAGGCGGCCGAGCGCACCCGGTTCGGGCGCAGCGGGATCTACGACATCACGGTGCGCCGCGGACCCGCTCCCGGCGATCCGGTGATCGCCGAGTTCCGGGGCCACAGCCGGACTCTGAAGGAATGACGGCGTTCCGCAGCAATGACGGGACTTCGCGGGAAGGGACACACGGCATGACTCGCACGACAACGGTGTCGTCCGGACGTTTCGGCTCCGCGCCGGATCCCGGTGAGCTCGACCCCGCCGAGCGGCTCGGCGCCGACGAGCTCGCCGCCCTGCAACTCGAACGTCTCAAGTGGACGCTGCAGCACGCCTACCGCAACGTTCCCTTCTACCGCGCCAAATTCGACGCCGCCGGAGTGCACCCGGACGACTGCCGCAGCCTCGCCGACCTCGCGAAGTTCCCCACCACCAGCAAAGCCGACCTGCGCGAGAACTACCCGTTCGGCATGTGCGCGGTGCCGCGCGAGCAGCTGCGCCGGGTGCACGCCTCCAGCGGTACCACCGGGCGGCCCACCGTCGTCGGCTACACCGGCGGCGACCTGGACGTGTGGGCGGATGCGGTGGCCCGCTCCATCCGGGCCGCGGGCGGACGACCCGGGCACCTGGTGCACGTTTCCTACGGGTACGGGTTGTTCACCGGCGGGCTCGGCGCGCACTACGGCGCGGAACGGCTCGGCTGCGCGGTCGTGCCCGCATCCGGTGGCATGACCGCCCGGCAGGTCCAGATCATCCGGGACTTCCAGCCCGAGATCATCATGGTCACCCCTTCCTACATGCTCACGCTGATCGACGAATTCCACCGCCAGGGCATCGACCCGCGGGAGACCTCGCTGAAGATCGGCATCTTCGGCGCCGAACCGTGGACCGAGGACATGCGCCGCGAGATCGAGCAGGCGGTGGACATCGACGCGGTCGACATCTACGGCCTGTCCGAGGTGATGGGGCCCGGCGTCGCCGCCGAATGCGCCGAGACCAAGGACGGCCTGCACATCTGGGAGGACCACTTCTACCCGGAGGTGGTGGACCCGGTCCTCGGCGATCCGCTGCCCGCGGGCGAGCGCGGTGAGCTGCTGTTCACCACGCTGACCAAGGAGGCGCTGCCGGTCATCCGGTACCGCACCCGCGACCTCACCAGGCTGCTGCCCGGCACCGCCCGCCCGAACCTGCGGCGGATGGAGAAGATCACCGGCCGCAGCGACGATCTGATCATCCTGCGCGGGGTGAACGTCTTCCCCACCCAGATCGAGGAACTGGTGCTGCGCGCGGACGGCCTGTCCCCGCACTTCCAGATCACCTTGACCCGCAAGGGCCGGATGGACCACATGACGATCCGCGTCGAAGCCGACGAGGACATCACCCCGCAGCAGCGGGCCGCGGCTCCGGACCTGCTGACCAAGGCGGTCAAGGACGCGGTCGGCATCAGCGCCGAGATCGCCGTGGTCGCCCCGGACACGCTGGAACGCTCGGTCGGCAAGCTCCGGCGCGTCCTCGATCACCGGGAGGGGTGATGCCGGCCCGCACGAACGGCAACCGCGGCCGCCCCGGGTACGACCTGGACTCGGTGCTGCGCACCGCGGCCGCGGTGTTCCACGAGCGCGGCTACGACGGCACCAGCATGGAGTTGCTGGCGAACCGCCTCGGCATCACCAAGTCCGCGATCTACCACCACGTCTCCGGCAAGGAAGAACTGCTGCGGCTGACGGTCGACCGGGCGCTGGACGCGCTGCTCGCGGTGGCCGACGAGCCCGCGGCGCAACGCGGTCCGGCGCTGGACCGGCTGCGGCACGTGCTGCGGCGCAGCGTGCGGGTGCTGGTGGACGAGCAGCCGTTCGTGACCGTGCTGCTGCGGGTGCGCGGCAACAGCGAGGTGGAGCGGCAGGCGCTGGCGCGGCGCCGCGAGATCGACGGGTTCCTCAGCGACCTGGTCGCGGCCGCCGAGCAGGAGGGCGCGATCCGCCCGGACCTCGATCCGGCGCTGACCACCCGGTTGCTGTTCGGCATGGTCAACTCCGTCATCGAGTGGTACCGGCCGGGCACCGGCCTGTCCGCGGAGGAGCTCGCCGAGGCCGTCACGAAGATCGCTTTCGATGGACTCCGGAACGGCTAGCGCCGCCTGCCGGGAAACTGCGCGGGCGGCCGGATATGAGTTCGATGTCCAGCCGGCCGTAGTGGTAGTCGCGCACCGCTTGCAGCATCTGGTTCAGCGACAGCTCCCCGCGGCCGTAGTGGTCGATCTTGTCGAAGGCGACGCCGCCGTCGGCCACGCTCATTCCGTGCGCGGACAACCACTTCGCGAATTCGGCGCGGTCGATCCGGCCTTCGTCCTTCTTCGCGCACAATCCGATGACCGCCGTCAGCACCGGCGTGAGCATCCGGTTGAACGCGGCTTCGCCCTGCTCGAAGATGAGGTCTTCGCAAACCCTGCGAAACTGTTGCTCGTTCACGGATCCGTCCGGTCTGGCCCCCGATTCCCCGGCCACCACGTCGAACATCCAGCACAACGCGTTGCGCAGATCCCGGGCGGCCGGCGAGGTGCTACCCCGGCCGAATGCGCGCACGATCCGATCCGCCTCGTGCTCGAAGTCCGAGCGCCGCAACACCCCTTTGCCGGCGACGTCCCACCGGTCGAAGCGCGCCTTGAGTCGGTCGCTGATGACGGCATTCATCATGGAACTGGCCTTTCTCACTTCAACGCTGGGCGAACCGGCACCGGCGGCCCCGCCGCACCCGACTGCGAACGTTTCGCCAGGACAGGACGGTCACGTCGGCCGCTTTCCGGCGAGCGCGCAGCAAGTTGCGCCCGGCGACGAACGCCGCGAGCGTTCCGGTCGCCGGAAAGCTGGGGAATCAAGGGGATTTCCGTTCCGACTTCGCGTGCAGGGGCCGCCCGCCGAGCCCGCCGAGCCCCGGTCCGGCCCTCGGCGACCGTACCCGCTCCGCGATCGGAGAAGGAGGGTTCACCCGAACTCGGAACCAAGATTCACCACATGGAGTGATCTTGCCATCTGCCGGTTCCGCACCGGCTCGGCGGACGCATTACCCGGAAAGCGTAATACGGTTCCGAGAACGCCTGGTCAGAATACTCAAATGACCAAAGTAGACGGTCGAGAAAACCACTCTTGAGCACTTTCCCCCGCTGCTACGGTCGGCGCAACGCCGGACGCCGAAAGCACGACGGACGTCCTCGGCCATTCGCCGAAAATTTGCGCGTCGAGGGGGAAGATCAGCGTGCGGATCGCGATGCGAAAGCACATTCCGGTGCACTCACACGGCCGCGCGGTGCGGATCACCGGACCGTCCGATGGCTTCGTCCGCGCCTGCCGC
>NZ_JAFRFW010000094.1:0-2097 GCF_017434145.1 Saccharopolyspora sp.
CCCTCCGGGCTGTAGAACTCCGTCGCCGCCACATCCAGCGCCAACGCCACGTCCGAGCCGAGCGTGAGCCCGGTCTTGGCGACGGCCTCCGAGATCAGCTCCAGCGCCTCCCGGGTGCCCGCGACCGACGGGGCGAAACCACCCTCATCGCCCAGGCCGGTGTTCAGCCCCTTGCTCTTGAGCACCGACTTCAGCGAGTGGTAGACCTCGGTGCCCCAGCGCAGCGACTCCCGATACGTCTCCGCACCGATCGGCGCGACCATGAACTCCTGCACATCCACACCACTGTCCGCATGCGCGCCGCCGTTGAGAATGTTCATCATCGGCACCGGCAGGATGTGCGCGTTCGGGCCACCCAGATACCGGAACAGCGGCAGCGCCGCAGACTCGGCGGCGGCCTTCGACGCCGCCAGCGACACACCCAGCAGGGCGTTCGCACCCAGGCGGCTCTTGTCCGGGGTGCCGTCCAGATCCAGCAGGGTCTGGTCGATGATCCGCTGCTCGTCAGCGGGGATACCGATCACCTCGGGCGCGATGACATCCAGCACACCCTCGACGGCCTTCGTGACGCCCTTGCCGCCGTACCGCTCACCACCGTCGCGCAGCTCCACGGCCTCGTGCTCACCGGTCGACGCACCCGACGGCACCGCCGCACGAGCGAAGCTGCCATCGGCCAGCACGATCTCCACCTCCACCGTGGGGTTACCACGGGAATCGAGGATCTCGCGGGCGCCTACCTGGATGATTTCGGACACGGTCTCTCCTTATGCACTGGCCGAGCTCGGGGGCAACTCAGGAGCCAGCCTAGTGCCCGGCACCCGCGACACGAAGCCCGGCGCGCACGAAGTCCCGATCACACTGATCGGATCCGCTCATACCTGGAGCCGACGGCGCTACCCTGCGGTCATGTCCGTCCCGGTGCTCGACCTCGCCCTCCTCGACACCGACCCCGCGCAGTTCGACGGTGCCGTCCGCGCCGCCGCGCACGACGTCGGCTTCTTCTACCTGACGGGCCACGGCCTGCCGCCGGAACGCATCGACGAGGTGCTCGGCGTCGCCCGCGCCTTCTTCGCGCTGCCCCAGGTCGAGAAGGACGCGATCGCGATGACGAACTCGCCGCACTTCCGCGGCTACACCCGCCTGGGCGGGGAGTTCACCCGCGGCGAGGTCGACTGGCGTGAGCAGATCGACCTGGGTCGGGAGGATGCGGCACCGTCGGGCCCGGGGCCCGACTACCGGAACCTGCTCGGCCCGAACCAGTGGCCGGCGTCCCTGCCTGCGCTGCGCGCGGTGATGGAGCGGTGGGACGCGGACCTGTCGCGGATCTCGCTCGCGCTGCTGCGGGCGTGGGCCCGATCGCTCGGCGCCGATCCGCACGTCTTCGACGAGGCCTTCGCCGACCACCCGGCGACGCTGATCAAGATCGTCCGCTACCCCGCGGGGACGGATTCCGAGCAGGGTGTGGGCGCCCACAAGGACTCGGGCGTGCTGACGCTCCTGCTCGTGGACCCCGCGTCGCAGGGCCTGCAGGTGCTGCCACCCGGCGCGGCCGAGTGGGTGGACGTGCCGCCGCTGCCCGGTGCCTTCATCGTCAACCTGGGCGAGATGCTGGAGGTGGGCACCGACGGCTACCTGCACGCCACCGAGCACCGGGTGCTGAACCGGAGCACCGGCGCCGACCGGATCTCGGTGCCCTATTTTTTCAACCCCTCCGTCACGGCGCGGATGCCGCATCTGCCACTCCCCGCGGACCTGCGGACGGGCGTCACCGTCGACCCGGACAATCCGATCTTCGACACCTACGGCGCGAACGCCTGGAAGAGCCGCCTGCGGGCGCACCCGGACGTCGCGGCGCGGCACTACCCGCAATCCGCTTCGTAACCCGACCGGCGTCCCTAGTGTGGGAACCATGACCGGCGCAGCCCCGCTCGTCCTCGTCTACAGCTCCAACGCGCGCCACCGCGCGGAGATCACCGCCGCCCTGGGCTCCCGCCCGGCCCCGGACAGACCCCGATCACCGTCCTCGAGGTCGCGACCGCGCCCGCCGTCATCGCCCGGCTCGACGAGGGTGGGGTCGCCCTGGTCGTGCTCGACGGC
>NZ_JAFRFW010000905.1:0-6395 GCF_017434145.1 Saccharopolyspora sp.
CGGCCGAGGCAGCAGTGCACAGCACGGCCAGCGCCAACCCGCGGTGCGCCGAGTCCACCGCGGCCCGGACGGACCCGCGGCTCGCGGGCCGCTCACCGAGCTGCTGATCATCGAGCCTGGTCAGCCCGGAGGTCACCAATGCGATCCGCGGCAGCAGTCCCAACAGGACGGTGCTGGCCAACGCCAGCACCGTCGCCGTCCACAGCAGCGGAAACCCGAGCACGGGCGGAACGACCCACAACGCCAGCAGCCCGAACAGCGCTCCCGCCCCGGTCAGCCCGGAACGCGGCCGCCGGTTCGCCGCACTGGCGCCCAGCACGGTCAGGCCGGCCAACGCGATCCACGCGACCAAGCGCTGCGGCCATTCCGGCGACCACTGCGGCACCGCGGTGGCCGCGACCGCAGCGCCCGCCAGCAGCACGGCCGTCCCGGCCGCGCGCACCCCGCCGATCCCGAGCGCACTACCCGCGATCAGCACGACCAACCCGGCCGCGAGCGCGGCAACGGGCGGTACGACCGGCAGCGCCATCGCCACCGCCCACGCCCCGGCCGCGGCGATGACGCCGGTAGCCACCCAGCGCCGAGCCGCGTCGCCCCAGCGGCCCGGCCGCCGTTCCAGGTCGTCGGCGACTTCGTCGGTCACGTCGTGCACGACCGCGGGCATCGGCGCATCGCTGATCCGGTCCACGCGCAGCAGCGCACCATCGGCGATGTCCGCCGAGCGCGGGCTCTGGTCGAGTTCCACGACCGTGCCGTCGAACAGCGAAAGCCGGTACGACTGCGGCGACTCGACGGTGCGGTAACCGAGCAGCCGCACGATCTCCGGCAACAACTCGCCCAGCGCCGTCTCGGACGGGATGACCAGGTCCACCCGCCGCCAGGGCGCGGCGAGGGTGACGCGGGTGAGCGTGCCCGTGGCCGCTGCGGGGTTCATCGCACCACCTGGCTCTGCTTCTGCTGCGTCAGCGCGTTCTCCAGGAACGAGAAGCCGACGCAGCCCGCGCAGGCCACCGCGGCCACGATGAGGCTGATCGCGAAGCGCTTCAGGTTGTCGACGGTCGCCCGCTGGCGGCGCGCACGCCCCCACAGCAACGACTCCCGCAACCGTCCGCGCCGGACGGCCACCGATTCGAGCAGCTGGGCGTCGTACTCTCGTGCCACTCGCGGCATGGTACTCAGCCGATTACTGATCATGCGGGCTAATCGGTGCTCCCGGGGGGCGTCGGAGTTCCCGGGTCTCATCGACGGTCCCGGCGCCCGGCTGCGATCTCGGGGCGCATCAGGGCCCGCCGCGCTCAGAGCATCCGGACCATGTTGTCGATGGTGGCCACCGACGGCAGCTCCGCGCGGCTGCGCACCAGCGGTTCCAGCTGCTCCCAGCGGGACTTCAGCCGATGCGGCCGCGGTTCGTCGTCGGCGAGTTCCTCTTGCAGCACCTCGAGGTGCCGCCGCGCTTCCCGGAACTCCTCGCGCGCCGACCCGGTCAGTTCCGCGCCCAGTTCGCCGACCTTCGCGCGCAGCGAGTCGAGCTCACCGGCTGCGGCGTTGTACACGACCGAACCGACGTGCACCTCGTTGTGATCTCCGATGGCGTTCGCGCCCGTGAAGTTCCCGCCTTGCACGATCGTCGTGTTCTTCGGTTCCTCGGCAGGAGGTCGCGCCGCAGGGCTCATGACTCCTCCTGCGGTTCGGCGGGTTGTGCGGCGTTCGCGGTCTCGACCCGGGCCGCCGAGTTCGCGCCGAAGGTGTTCGCGCCGGTGAAGGTGCCGCCGTTGATGACCGTGGTGTTGATGACCGCGTTGCGCCGCGCTTCGAACTCGTCGGTGGAGAAACCGTTGTCGTGCAGGTGGCGGTGCACCGCCGACAGCGTTCTCCGTTCGATCAGCTTGACGTAGCGCAGGCCGTCCAACTCCTGGAACTCGTTGCCGAATTCGGTGGCTGCGACCACCTCGCGGATGCTCTGCACGCTGCCGTAGTCGGCTTCCCGCGAGGCGCCGTGCTCCGGCAGCACCATCCGGCGCAGCCCACCGGCCGCGGTGCGCACCCGGGAGGGCAGGCTCGACGGGAACCGCAGCAGCTCCAGCGCCGCCGCGCGCACCGAGCCGCCGGAAGCGGCCGGACCGCTGTGCCTGCTGTCGATCGGCAGCAGGCAGTAGGCGCTCCACTCCAGGTAGAGCGTCCGGTCGTCGCAGCCGACGTGGAAGAAGGTGGACACCATGACGTCCGATTCCCACCCGGCGACCGAGCTGCGCTGGAAGTGCCGCGCCCACTCCGGCCCGCGGTCGGCGATCTGATCGACCAGTTCCGGAGCAACCGCGGGCACCGGGCGCTCGCCCCGGTCCGGCAGCAGCGTCCGGCCGAGCGGGCTCTCGGCGTGGGCCGACATCGTTCCCGCGTGCACCGCGACCACCGGGTCGACGGTGAGCCCGCGCAGCCGCGAACCCGGAACCAGCAGGTCGGACGTGTGCATCTGGCGCAGTTCCGCGGCGACCGCGCGGTACAGGTCGAGCGGCCGCACGTCGGCACCACCGGCTTCGCCTTCCGGCAGGCCCTCCTTGTGCAGCGGGATCACCATCGACCACTGGTTCAGCCGGTCACCGTGTCCCGGGAAGGCGCTCCACCCGGATTGCACCAGGACGTTCCCGGAATCCGGGCGGGCGGACATCTCACCCAGCAGGCGGCCGTGGCGCCGCGTCCCCACCGTTCGCACGACCTTGCCCAGCCGCGCGACCGGCGAGTCGGTGCCGCCCGAGACGAGCAGCTGATCACTCACCAGCACGGCGAACAAACCCGCCAGCCAAGCGATCACGAGCAACGACGACAGCGGCGAATCGGGCAGCGCGTACAGCGAGTCGTCGATGTCGAACGCGTCGTCCAGCGGGCCTTCCAACTCCGACGCCAGCAGTGACCACAGCAGGAACGCGACGATCACGTGCGCCACCCCGGCGCGTAACCGCTCCGCACCGCGCCTGCGCCTGAACACCCGCGCCAGCAGCCGCACGAGCAGCCAAACGGCGATGAAACCGAGCCAGAACCAGACGAGCCCCGCATCCGCGTAGTACAGCGCCACACCCATGACCAGGCTGAACACCAGCAGCACCAGGTCGCGGAGGCCGCGCCGGTACCGGGCGGCCAGGGAATGGGCCAGCACCGCGGCCGCGTCCACTCCCGGTTCGGGCGGCAGCGCCTGCTGGGGACTGCGCAGGTAGGCGCCGATCACCGCGTCCGAAAGCTTGGGGACGTGTCCCGTGGCGGTGGCCAGCCGCTGCGTGTTCCGCTCCCGCTGCCGCGCCAGCCCGGCTGCGTCGTCCGCGGTGACCGCGGCCGACGCCGGCGTTGTCCCGTTGTTCAATCGGACCCCCGTGGCAGTCGATGTCGCGCAATTGTGCTGACGCCGACGACCAGGGATGCCGCTTCCGCGCGGTTTTCACCCGTTGAGCCCATCCGTGCGCGGAGCCGCACGCGAAACGGCCGGGCCTCCGCCGACTCGCGGATGTCCGGCCGGGCTGTTCTGGCCGGAAGTCAGGCCCGTTCGGCCTGCAGGTGCCACATCGGGAAGGTGAACCGGCCGTGGTCGTCGGTGACCGCCGCACCGGCGTCGAATCCGGGCATGAACTGCTCGAACTGGCGCGCCACGGTTTCCGGGTCGAACGCCCCGGAGTAGCGGACCTGCTCGATCGCGTTGATCCGCCAGTGCTCGCCGAGGTTCGTGCGCAGGTCGTCCTGGCTGACCGTCGCGGGCGCCTGTGCGTCTTCGACGTCGGCGAAGCAGAGCACGTGCAGCTTGGCGCCGGGTTTGGTCACCCGGTGCAGCGCCGCGCCGTACGCGGCACGGGACTCCGCGGGCAGGCAGTGGTAGAGGGCGCTGTCCAGGACGGTGTCGAACTCCTGCGGAACCCCTTCCATGGTGGTCGCGTCGGCGACCTGGAAGTCGGCCCGGACCCCGCGGGCGGCCGCGCGTTCACGCGCCGTTCCGAGGGCCGTCGCCGATCCGTCCACACCGGTCACGGAATAGCCGCGCTCGGCGAGGTAGATCGCGTTGTCGCCCGGCCCGCACCCGGCGTCGAGCACGCGGCCGGTGATGCCGCCGTCCCGCTCCAGCTGCACGAGCACCGGCTGGGGCTCGCCGATGTCCCACGGCGGGCGGTCGAACTCGATGTCGGCGAACCCGCCTTCACCTCGGTAGAAGGACTCGAAGTCGACGCTTCCGATGTCGATTCCGGCTCCGGATCGATTGGTCATGCATCGCTCCCTGCTTTCCGTTAATCGGACGGTCGGTAGATTACTCCGGCCGTCAAGCTCGCCCTCCCCGCTAACCTCTGCCCCTCGAGGAGGTCCGAAATGGCACGAACGACCGGTAGCTCCGCGGCCCGCACCCGGGCGCGGGTGCTGCAAGCGGCCCGCGAGCTGTTCACCGAGCGCAGCTACGCGGGCACGTCGATCCGGGACATCGCCGAGCGCCTGGAGATGACGAAAGCCGCGCTGTACTACCACTTCCCGGCCAAGGAGGACCTGCTGCGCGAGCTCGTCGCGCCGGTCGTCGACGAACTCGGCGCGTGCGTGCGGGCGGCCGAGGACGGCAGCGAATCCTCGCGGCGGCTGCTGCGCCGGGTCGTCGACCTCTTCGACGACCACCGGCACATCATCCGCGGCACCCTCTACGACGCTTCGGCGCGCAGCGTGCTGCTGGCCAAGGACGACATGTTCGCCGACGTCCGGGCGCTGGAGAACGCCTTGGCAGCCTCCGACGACCCGGCCGACCTGCTGCTGGCCCGGTGCGCGATCGGCACGGTGCGCGGCGCGATCATCTCCACCGGCGACATCGACTCGCTGGCGCTGAACCGACCGCCGGAGGCCGACGTCGGTCCGCGCCTTTCCGAGCAGGACCGCGAGCTGGTCACGAACGCGGCGGTCGCGGTGCTCGACACCGGTGCGCGCGACGACTGAGGCCGGGCCCACGCGACGACGCGGGCCCGGCCGCGGGTTCAGCCGCCGAACCCGGCGCCCGCCGCGCCCGCGGGCACCGGCTCGTCCTTCGCCAGCGCGCCGAACAGCTGGGCGGCCTTCTCCGCATCCCACTTGATCACCGACGCGCCGTCGCTGCTCTCGCCGAAACCGCTCATCGGCACCGTGGTCGTGATGCCCTTGCCGGAGGCGATCCCGTTCATCGCGAACGCCAGGGCGCCCAGATGCCACACGTGCTCGTCGCGACCGACCAGGAACGCCCCGGAGGTGTCGGTGATCAGCGGGAACAACCGGAACGGGTTGAGCAGCACCTGCGGACTCGACGCCCGCTCGGTCAGCGCGGCGAGGAATTCCCGCTGGTGCTCGACGCGGTCGAGGTCGCCGCGGGAGGACGCGCGGCTGCGCACGTAGCCCAGCGCCTGCGGGCCGTTCACGGTCTGGCAACCGGGCTGCAGGTCCAAGCTCGCCTTCGGGTCGGTCATCCGCTCCTTGACGCACAGGTCGACGCCGCCGACGGCGTCGGTGATGTCGGCGAAGCCGCCGAGACCGATCTCCGCGTAGTGATCGATGCGCACTCCGGTGGCGCCCTCGACGGTGCGGCTGAGCAGCTCCGGCCCGCCGTAGGCGAAGGCTGCGTTGAGCTTGTCCTTGCCCTTGCCCGGAATCCGCACGTAGGAGTCGCGCGGCAGGCTCACCATCGTCGGCTCCCCGCCGCTTTCCGGGATGTGCACCAGCATCATCGTGTCGGTGCGCCTACCGGCCGCATCGCCGGTGCCCAGTTCGGCCTGCCGCTCGGCGTCCAGCCCTTCGCGGCTGTCCGAACCCACCAGCAGCCAGTTCGTGCCGGGACCGGCAGCGGGCCGTTCGCCGCCCGCAGGCAACGCGTCCTCCCGCTTCAACGACATGTCCACGTACAGGCCGAAGCCGGCCAGGGCCAGCAGCAGCACGACGAGGACGATCAGGACGTTTCGTCCGGTACGCCGTTTCCGGCGAGTTCGCCGCGGCGGTGCGTCATTCGGCTGTCGCGCTGTGTAAGTCATTCCGCCCTCGAATTCGCGCCCAGCGGCGCACCGTTGTCCTGTGCCGTGCGGCGCGCAAGCATGGCCAAAATGCGCGTGCCGGGTTAGGACGAAAACCACACGGAAAAGCAACGATGCGCAAACGCGGCCATCACGCAGGAATAACTCGTTGCATTCATCGACTAATCTGTTGCGGATTTCAACAATCGTTTCCGCTGGCACAGGCGGGGATGCCGAACGATTTTCGCGTTCGTCGCGCGTTACTGCGCCGTCCCGCCCACTTCGCGCGCGACCGGCGCGGGGTTGTTGCCGCCTGTCAGCGGTCCGCACAATCGCCGCCCATGAACCATCCCCAGCGCGGCCCTAATCAGTACCCGCAGTACGGAAATCCGCCCCCGCCCGGGCACGGAC
>NZ_JAFRFW010000906.1:0-5001 GCF_017434145.1 Saccharopolyspora sp.
GCTGCTGGCCGGCTGACCCGCGGCCAGCGCCTCCGGGCCGCACCGCCTTGCCGACCGCTCACCGCGCGGGCGCCGCACCTCCGGGCCCGGGCGTTGAGCGGTTCTGCGCGGCGGGGCCGCTGATTCCGCCCGCTACCGCCGCTGCCTGCTCACGACGGGCGGTCGAGCCCGAGGCGGCGGGTGACGTCGTGCGCCATCCGCACCGCATAGCTCTGCCCGCGGTCCTGCGGATAGATCTGGGACATGGTGGCGAGCGTGACGCCGGGCATCGGGGTTTCGTGCGCGGGGATCAGCGAGCGGTATTCCGGCGTGACGATCGGCTGCGCGAAACCGGCCTTGGAGAAGTGCCAGTTCGAGATCCACGACTCGTCGAAGTCCGGGTTCAGCTTGCGCAGCCACGGGATGTAGCGCTCCAGCAGCTCGGCGGGCTCGGTGGTGAACCGCCAGTCGTCGCGCGGCACGTAGTTGCCGACGTAGACCACGTGCTTCCCGCCGTACTCGGCGCGGTCGACCATCCGGGTGTGCTCGACGACGGCGAGGAACGGGAACTCGGTGTCGTTGATGTTCAGCCAGTAGTACGGGATCAGGCTCCGCTCGCACTCCAGCACGAAGCAGGTGGCGCCGAGGTACTGGTTGCGCCACAGCACGTCGTCGGATTCGAGGTCGGCGGCGCGGGCGAACGCCGGCTGCGGAACCGTCACGATCAGCCGGTCGAACTCGTACTCGGCGCCGTCGGCGGTGCCCACCGCCACCAGGTCGGGCTGGCTGATCGAGCTGACCGGTTTGCCGAACTCGACCCGCCCGCCGCGCGCGGTCACCGCCTCCAGCAGCGCCCGGTACACCTGCTCGAACCCGCCGTGCACGTAGCCGAGGCCGAACGTGCGGTAGTGGATCCGCGCCCACAGCCAGGCCATCGAGATCTCACCTGCGCGCTCGCCGAACTTGCCGGTCAGCAGCGGTTCCCAGATGGTCTCGGTGACCCGGGGCCCGGCCCAGCGGCGCATCCAGTCCAGCGCGCGCACCGAGTTGAACCGGGAGCCGTCGCGGACCGCTTTGAGCGCCGCCGAGCTCGCCCCGAACCGCAGGCGGTCGAGCAGCGAGAACTCGGGGAACCGCAGCATTTCCGCCGGTGTGCCGAACGGGTGCGTCCGCCCGCCGTAGTAGACGCCGGTGGCGGGGGAGTGGAAGCGCAGCTTGTCGCCCAGGCCGAGCTCTTCGACCAGCTCGATCATCGCCCGGTCGGTCTTGAAGCTGTGGTGGTAGAACCGCTCCAGCGGCGTGCCGCCCACCTCGATCGAGGCCGCGAGCCCGCCGAGTTCGCCGGAGGCTTCCAGCACGGTCACGTCGTGGCCGGCCTTGACCGCGTCGAACGCGGCGGTCAGGCCGGTGGCACCCGCACCGACGACACCCAGCTTCATCCGAAACTCCACCTCTTGTTGATCAAGTACTGCAGCCCGACGACCAGCGGGATCGCGGCCGCTTTGACCAGGTTCGGATTCCAGCCGAACGCCCCGGAGCCGAGCTGCAGCAGCAGGAACGTCAGCGCCATCCCGGCCAGGCCGACCGAGTAGAACCGGGCGAACCGCCGCAGCAGCCGGTCCCGGGTGCGGAAGTTCAACCAGGCGTTGAACACGAAGTTGTTCGCGATGCCCACGCTGGTGCTGATCGCGTTCGCCACCTGCTCGTGCATCCCGGCCACGTTGAACAGCAGCAGGAACAGCAGGTAGTCCAGGGTGACGCCGCAGACTCCGATGATCCCGTAGAGCACCAGCGCGCGGCTCGGCAGCGGCAGTTTGACCTGCTGCTCAGTCCTGGTCATGCCGGATCTCTCTGCGCACGATGTACAGCGGCCGCTGCTGGACCTCGTGGTAGATCCGCCCGATGTAGCTGCCGATCACGCCCAGCGACAGCATTTGCACCCCGCCGAGGAACAACATCACCACCATCAGCATCGTCCAGCCGGAAACGGTGATCGACGGCCACAGCAGCCGCATCGCCACCGCGTACATGATGCCGATCGCGGCCAGCGCCAAGCTCACGAACCCCACCCGAGTGATCAGCTTCAGCGGTGCGGTGGAGAAACCGGTGACGCCGTCGGCGGCCAGCCGCACCATCTGCTGCAGCGGGTACTTCGTCTCGCCCGCGGCGCGCTCGTCCCGGTCGAACAGCACCTCGGTGTGCTGGAACCCCATCGAGGCGACCATGCCGCGGATGAACCTGCTGCGTTCGCGGAAGCCGCGCAGCTCCTCGGCCGCGCGCCGGTCGAACAGCCGGAAATCGCCGGTGTCGGTCGGGATGTCCACTTCGGCCCAGGTGTGCAGCAGCCGGTAGTAGGTGTGCGCGGTGAGCCGCTTGAACCGGGTGTCCTGCCTGCTGCGCCGCCGCGCCGAGACGATCTCGGCACCGCCGCGCCAGGCGTCGATCAGCTCCAGGCTCACCTCCGGCGGATCCTGCAGATCGGTGTCCATCACGATCACCGCGTCGCCTTCGGCGTAGTCCAGACCAGCGGTGATGGCGATCTGGTGGCCGAAGTTGCGGGCGAAGTCCAGCACCCGCACCCGCGGATCGGCGATGGCGAGTTCCCGCAGGATCACCAGCGAGCGGTCCGCGGAACCGTCGTTGACGTAGATGAACTCGTAGTCGAATTCGGGGCGCGTCCCGGTGGCCGCGAGCAACGCGCGGTGGAAACCGCGGATGCCCTCGGCTTCGTTGTAGACCGGCAGGACGTAGCAGATCCGCAGGCCGGTTCTCGCCCGCTCGCGCCGCGGTTCCGGCGACGGCACGGGTACGGCTTCGCCGATCGTTTCCGCCACCTGAAAGACCTCCCTCGCTCCCACCCGCTGCGTGGACGCCGCGGACCGCCGGTGCGTTGCCCGTGGAACGGGCCCGGGCGGGGCGGTGCCGGGCGCACTCGCGCACGATCAGTTTTGCGCAGCACCGCCGCGGTTCGCAGCCCGATCGTTTGATCGTTATGTGCGCGCGGGGTCAGGGATGCAGGTTGCCGGGCTCGAACGGGTACTCGCCGTCGCCGTCCGCGCCGCCCTGCCGCACGCGGCGGGTGCGGGTGTCGTAGGCGTCCCGTTCCACGTCGTAGCTCACCGACAGCACGTGGCCCCAGATCACTCCGGGCGCACCGCGCAACCGGCTCGGAGTCTCCAGGCGGCGGGACTGGCTCAGCGCGCCGGTGAACACACCGCCGTAGGACGGGTCGAACGCCATCGAGCCTTCTCCGCCGGGCGGGGTGACCAGCACGCCCGGACTGTCCGCGGTGCCCCGCGTGACGCGCGGGTAGTCGATGTGGCACGGGAACAGGAAGCTGATCGGCCAATCGACCAGCGCCGGCCGCCCGCCGTCCAGAACGTCGCGCAGCGGCACCACATCTCGCACCGCCGGGCCGCCGAACGCGAGCCAGCCCTGCTCGTCGGTGGTGGTGTCGGTGGCGCGCAGCCGCACCCGGTCGGTACCGGCGGGCAGCTCGTTCGCGTCTACGGTGAGCAGCCGCCACGAGCTGAAGTCGCGCCAGTCGACGGGCCTGCCCATCCGCGGATCCTCGAACGGGAGCTGCTGCGGCGGTGCGTCCCGCAGCGTTCGCGAGCCGAGGCTGCGCGTCCCGGGACCGGTCGAGCCGCCGAACTCCATGCGCAGGTCGTTGCCCTGCTCGGGGCGTCCGGCGACCCACACCGACAGCACTTGCCCGGGGCGCGGGCGGGGCAGCTCGAACCAGCCGGTGGTCACTTCGCCGACGGTCCGCGGCCCGTTGGCCAGGCTGTCCCACATCAGCGGACTCGCCTCGGTCGGTGTCGCTTCCGGGCCGGTCGGGCGCAGCGGTCGCTCGCCCGGCGGGCGGCGCAGCAGCGGTTCCTGCGGGGGCCATCCGGGACGTCCTTGATTCGCGGCGAAGCCGCTGCCCGTCTCGCCGCTGCCTGCTTCGCCGGTGTCGTCCAGCGGGCCGTCGGTGATCCGCAGCGTGCCGTTCTCGGTCAGCGGCAGCGTCTCCACCTCGTTCTCGATGCCGCAGCTGCGCGCGCGAACGCTGTCCCAATTGGACTGAGCGATGGAGAATTCGCCGGCCTTGGCGGGCGCCTGCGCGAACGAGCCGAGCAGCACCCCGACCATCACCAGCGCGGACAGCGTGAACAGCGAAGAAGCAGGCAGCGTGACCGCCGAAGCGAGCACCCGCAGCCGCACCAGTCCGTATGCCGCGAGCCCGACGACGGCGGCCGCTGCCAGCCACGCCAGCGGGCTGTCCAGCGGCAATCCCAGCGGCCGCACCGGGGCGTCCGACCACGCCATGCCGAAATCGGAGTACTGCCACCACGAGTTCGGCCCCATGAACGACAGCGCGGCGGCGACCGCGGCGGCCACCGCGCCGAACAGGACGAGCAGCTTCGCCTCCCGCCGCGCGGACTCCAGCACGCCCGTCCGGGACAGCAGCACCACCGTCGCCGCCAGCAGCGCGGGCGCGAGACCGGCCAGCGCGCCGAAGTGGTGCGTCCACTTCGACGGCGTGAACCACAGCGTCGCGAACACCGCGACCACCGAGCCGAGCAGCAACGGCAGCTCCGGCATCCGCGTCATGCGGTGCAATCCACGCATCGCGCACCCGGCGGTGATCAGCACCGCGGTCACCGTCAGCAGCACGGCCAGCCGTTTGCCCGCCGAGCCCCACGAGGTGGTGCCCAGCAGCTCCGCGTACCGGTCGATCTCCTGGTACCAGCCCAGGCTCGGCCCGAACTCGTTGTGCACGGCATTGGCCTGTTTGAGCCCGTTCCAGGTGGAGTCGGTGAACATCGCGACCACACCGACCGCGCCGAGGCAGCCGAGCAGCGCGACCCGGGCGGGCAACACCAGCCACCGGCTGACCGTCCCGGGGCGCAGCAACAGGCGCCGGATCCGCGGCGCGAACATCGCCACGATCAGCAGTGCGGCGATCCCGGTGGGCGTGACAGCGACCGTGAGCCCGGTCAGCAACGCGGCGGCGCCGAGCCATCCGAACGGCGA
>NZ_JAFRFW010000907.1:0-5982 GCF_017434145.1 Saccharopolyspora sp.
CCGGAGACACCCGCCACCGCCGCGATGCGCGGCGCCGTGCACCTGCGCGCGGCGATCCTGGCCGCCCGCACCACCGACGCCGAGCTCGCCGACGAGCACCTGCGGGAAGCGCGGGCGATGGTCGCCGACGGCCAGGACGAGGCCAACCACTACGGCACCAAGTTCGGCCCCACCAACGTCGACATCCACTCGGTGGCCGTGCCGGTCGAACTCGCCGACGGCACCACCGCGGTGACCAGGGCGAGCGCGGTGCGATTACCGGAGACGACGGCACCCAGCCGCAGCGGGCACTACTGGATCGACCTCTCCCGCGGCTGGCTGCTGCACGGCGACCGGCGGCGTTCGCTGGAGTGCCTGCAACACGCGCGGCGGATCGCCCCGCAGCTGACCCGCTACCACCCGCAGGTGCACGAGACGGTGCAGTCGCTGGCGGCCAGCGACGCCCGGTCCACCAACAGCCTTTCGCACTTCGCCGCCTGGTGCGGCATCCGCCGCTGACCCTGGTGCGGCCGACGGCACCGATGGCTTCAGCGCGGCCAGCGCCGCCGAGGACCCTGGCGCGGCCAGCGCCGCCGAGAACACCGAGAACGACAACGGGGGACGCAGTGCACGAGAACGGTCAGCCGGTGCTGTACGCGATCGCGATGGGCTCACCGGCGGCGCGCGACGTGGGACGGCTGGTGGAACTGGCTCAGGCCGACGGGTGGATGGTGTGCGTGATCGCCTCACCGGACGGTGAGCGGTTCCTGGACACCGAGGCGCTGTCGGCCAAGACCGGCTACCAGGTGCGCACCCGGTACAAGCAACCCGAGGCACCGGACGCGCTGCCGCCGGCCGACGGGATGATCGCCGCCCCAATCACCTGCAACAGCCTGGCGAAGTGGGCGGCCGGGATCTCCGACACGCTGCCGCTGGGAATGCTGGTGGAGGCGGTCGGCAAGCAGCAGCCGGTGGTGGCGATGCCGTTCTCCAACCGCGCGCAGATCGCGTTCCCTGCGGTGCAGGAGGCGATGCGGCGGCTGTCGGAGTGGGGCGTCGCGGTTGTGGCCGGAGACGATGTCTACGAACAGCACGAGCCGGGTACCGGCGATGCGTTCGTGCACCGCTTTCCGTGGCATTTGGCTTGGGATGCCTTTCTGCGGCATCAGTGGTCTCCCGAACGCTGAATGCACGTGCACATTCCCGCGCATTCGCGCAACGCCGTCCATTCCCGCGCCACCTTCACCCGGAAGGGCGCCGATACCGATTCGCGTCTCGTAAACTTCCCCGCGATCCGACGACGACGGCGAGGGGAAGCCGGTGCCAGCACCGACCGAGCAGATCGGCACCACCGCACCGGCGGCACCGCACTCGGCACCACCGTTCGCGCGCGGGCCGGTGCTGCTGGCCGGACTCGTCACAGCGTTGTTGCTGCTGATCAGCAGCCGCTACGGGTACCTGTCCGACGAGCTGTACTTCATCGCGGCGGGCAAGTACCCGGACTGGGGCTACATGGACCAGCAGCCGCTGGTGCCGCTGCTGGCCGCCGGGCTCGACGCGGCGTTCCCCGGTTCGCTGCTCGCATTGCGGACTCCGGCCGCGCTGGTCACCGCGCTCGGGATCGTGCTCACCGCGCTGATCACGCGCGAGCTGGGCGGCGACCGGCGCGCCCAGTTCCTCGCCGCCTGCGCGTACGCGCTCTCGCCGTGGCTGCTGCTCAGCGGGCATTGGCTGGCCGCGGCGACGCTGGAACCGCCGCAATGGCTGCTGTTGCTGTGGCTGGTGGTGCGCTGGACGCGAGTTCGTTCGGACGCGTTGCTGCTCGCCGCCGGAGCCGTCGCAGCAGTCGGTGTGCAGACCAAGTTCCAGATCGCGCTGCTGTGCTTCGCGCTGATGCTGGGTGTGTTGATCGCCGGACCGCGGGAGATGCTCAAGCGCCGCCTGCTGTGGACGGGAGTCGGCGTCGCGGCCGTCGCCTCCGCACCGGCGTTGGCCTGGCAGGCCGCGAACGGCTGGCCCGCGCTCGACATGGGCCGGATCGTCGACGCTGAGAACGCGCGGCCGCTGTTCCTCCCGACGGCGTTGCTCTATTCCGGAGTGGTCGTCGGCGCGGTGCTGTGCTGCCTCGGGGTGTGGTTCCTGCTGCGGGACGAGCAGCTGCGGCCGGTGCGGTTCCTGGCGTGGGTCTCGATCGCGCTTCTCGCGTTCTACGTGATCGCCGGTGGGAGGCCGAACTACCTCGCCGGGCTCTACGGGATGCTGTTCGCGGCCGCTGCGGCAGGGCTCGGGAACCGGCGGGCGCGCGGCGGGCGATGGTCGTGGGTGGCGTGGCCGGCCTACCTGCTCTCGGCGCTGCTGCCGCTGGCACTGCTGCCGATCTACCCGTTGCCCGTGATCGCGCGGCACCCGCAGCTCGCGGCTTTCAGCAGGATGTACGAGACGGGCTGGCCGGAACTCACCGAGACGGTCGCTCGCAGCTACCACGCGCTACCACCGGACGTTCGGGAACGCACCGCCATCGTCGGCGAGAGCTACACCGTCACCGGGGCCATGGACGCCCTAGGTCCGCGGTACGGGCTGCCCAGGGTGTACAGCCCGCACCGCGGCTACTGGTTCTTCGGCGCTCCCCCGGACAGCGCAACGGTGGTGCTCTACGTGGGCAGCACTCGGCCGTTGCAGCGCTACTTCGCCCATGAGCAGCAGTTGGACACCGTGCGGACCCGGCTCGACGTGGTCGACATCGCGCAAGGCATCGCCGTCACCCGCTACGACGGGCCGATGATGCCGTGGTCGCGGCTGTGGCCGCTGATCCGCGCGGGGTGAGTCCGGCTCAGCGCGATGGCGGGTGCTGCGAAGGCGGGTTCTGCGGTGGCGGGTTCTGGGGCGGCCGCTGCTGGCGATCGGGTTGTGGACCCGGCGCTGGTGGTTGCGGCGGACGCCCGCCCGCGGGAGGCGGACCGCCGGGCGGCGGCCGGTTCGCCGGAGGCTGACCCGCCGGAGGCTGGCCTGCTGGAGGCTGGCCGGGCTGCGGCTGACCTGCCGGGGGTTTGCCCGCCGGAGGCTGTCCCGTCGGCGGCTGCCCACCCGGCGCAGCGCCCGTCCGTCCCGCAGGCACCGTGGTTCCCGGCACCGTGGCCGGATCGCCCTGCGCCGGATTCGCCTGACCTGAACTCCCCGGAGACCCAGTACCAGGAGCAGGAGTCCCAGAAGCAGGAGTGCCGGGCGCCGCGCCCCCACCTGGAGCACCGCCCCCGGCCGAGCCACCGCTGTGCCCGGCCCAGTCCCGCCGCGCGGACATCCGCATGGTCCGCAGCCGGGTGGTGCTCAACGCGGTCGGCAACTGCCTCGTCTGCGCACTCGGCTGGTAGGTGGGCAACCGCGCGGTTTCGAGGTTCGACAACGGCCGGAAGAACCCGGACTGCTCGCCCTGCGGCGTCCACGGCGGAGCCGCCACCTTGGGCGCGCGCTGGAAGAACGCGTCCCGCGCCACCCGCATCAGCCCCAGGATCGCGTTGCGCCGCTCGTGGAACTTGTCGACCGGGATCGTGGCCCGCACCGCATGATCGTGCAGCAGCGCCAGCTCAGTGGCCGCCAGCTGGTAGTCGGACATCGCCCGCGCACCCATCAGCCCGGACTGCGACCGCGCCCACGCGCGGGCCTGCTTGCGCCCGCGCATGGTGCCGAGCATCTGCAGATCGGCCTGCTGGACCAGACCGCTCGGGATGTACGGCGGCAGGTAGGCACCGATCAGCGCCACCAGCCGCCTGCGATCCCGCAGCAGGATCGTCACCAGCACGATGAACACCGCCAGCTCCACCAGGTAGGCCAACGCGAGCCCGCCGTTGCCGAACGCGGTGGAGAAGTTCCACATCGCGTGCAGCAGCACCGCCGCCGACCAGCCCAGCGCGACGGCCACGCCCCGCCCGAACCCGCGGTGCGTCGCCGCGTGCGAGATGCCCAGTCCGGTCATCGCGGTGTAGATCGGATGCCCCAGCGGCGAGATCACCCCGCGCATCAGCACCACCGGCGCGACCTGCTCCCCGGACAGCAGCGGATCCTGGTAGTAGAGGACGTTCTCGACGAACGCGAACCCGAGCGCGCACAGCGCCGCGTAGACCAGCGCATCGGTCGGCCCGTCGATCTCGAAGCGCCGGAACAGCAGCAGGAGCAGCAGGAACACGCCCTTGAAGGTCTCCTCCACCACCGGCGCGATCACCGAGCTGGACAGCAGCTCGGCCATGTCCGGCCCGTACACCGGCACCAGCAGCGAGCTGCCGAACGTGTTCACGATGAACGACCCCACGATCGCCACCCCGGCGCCCCAGGCGAACGCCAGCACCAGCAGCATCCGAGGTTCCGGTTCGAGCCGGTCGATCAGCAGCACCAGGCCGACCAGCACCACCACCGTCGGCAACGCCAGCAGCCCGCTCAGCAACGTGCTGCCCACCCCTCCGGTGAGCACGTAGTAGGCCAGCGCCACCAGCGAGCACGAGCCGCAGACGACGAGCCCGATGATGAACGGCAGCGGCGTGCGGTCGCTGTTGCGGCCTTCCAACACCGACTTCGGGCTGAGCGGGACCATGCCGTGGAGCGTAGAAGATCGACCCGAGCACCGAGGCCGATCCCCCGAAACGGCCGCGGCCGACAGGACTATCCCTCGCGTCCCGATCCCTGCGCGGGTCCGCAGCGCCTGCCGCACGACCACTTCGAAGACAACCGCTCAGTTCCACTCCGCCGCCGGTTTGCCGTTCAGTTCGGCCCACCCGTTGTGCCCCGGCGCGCGCCCCGCGGTGAGCGCCTTGACCGCCGCGGAGGTCCGGTCGGCCACCTCCAGCTTGGTGAAGATCGCCCGCAGGTGGTTCTTCACGGTGCGCTCCGAGATCCCCAGCGACCGGGCGATCTGCCGGTTCGAGCTGCCGCGCACCAGGTGCCCCAGCACCTCGTGCTCGCGCGGGGTGAGCCGTTGCAGCAGCGGCACCACCTGCGTGCCCCCGGCCGCACCGGCGGCGCGCTGCAGCGCGTCCCGGTACACGTCGCCGGCCACCGGTCCGGTCCGTCCCAGCTTGACCCGCAGGGTCACGAGCTGGTCCACCTGCCCCAGCACCAGTTCCAGCGCCGCCGAGTGCTCCACGGCCTCGCGCATCATCGCGGTGATCGCGGTGTCCAGGGCTCTCCGGTACGAATTGGCCATCAGGTGACTCCCACAGGGTTCGGTGGCATCGCCCGCGCGGACCCGCGGGGCGGCGTTGCCCCGCTCGCCGCGGCGAGCTCGTTGGCGGCGCGGACCAGGGCACTGCGGCGCACCTCCGCCGTGTCCGGGCCTTTCGGGCCGTTCGCGTGACGACACTTCCCCACCGGGCATGGCCTTCCCACCAGCGCCGGACCGGTCGTTACACCCACTGGCTATGTCGTCACGACCGCACCCCGAAGTGACCGACCGGCCACCGATTTCGCCCGGATGTCGCAGCGGGAGCCACGGACGGCGCAGCGCGGAGGGCTCCGTTCGGTCCAGTCCGAGCGGAGCAGGACTTTCTGACCATGTCGGGCGCCGAGCCGCGGAACCTAGGTTCGACGAAGCGGCGCCACCCCCGCGGACGACCTCCCGGGCCGCCCCGGAGGCCTCGCAGCGAGCTCTCTACCGACCGATCCAGTCCCGCACCAAGGAGGTCCACGCCATGTCGTGTCCGCAGGCGGCCAGCCGCGCGAGCGCACCACCCACGACCACCGCGCGTGCGCCCGGCGTCCTGCCCGCCCAAGGCTGGACCGCGTCGGCGGCCGCGAACGCCGTCCGGATCAAGCTGCGCGACGACATCAGACCTGCCGCGAACCTGGCCACGTTCCTCACCAGCACCGTGGAGCCGGAGGCGGAGAAGCTGTTCAGCGACTACCTGACCTACAACATCATCGACCGGGACCAGTACCCCGGTGCCACCGAACTGGAACGCAACTGCGTGCACACGCTGGCGAACCTGTGGCACGCCGATCCGGCCGAAGCGGTGGGCA
>NZ_JAFRFW010000908.1:0-1739 GCF_017434145.1 Saccharopolyspora sp.
ACGCACACCACGCGGGGGCTGCTTCCCGCGCAGGTCCCGCACGCCGACGCCGCCTTCAACGCAGGACGCGCGGCGCTGGCCGTGCACGCGCTGACCACCGACCCGTCGCTGCTGCCCGCGGCCACCGAGGACCGGCTGCACCAGGACTACCGGGAACCCGCGTGGCCCGCCACGATCGAGCTGGTGCGGCGGTTGCGGGCCGCCGGGGTGGCGGCCGCGGTCTCCGGAGCCGGGCCGACCGTGCTGGCCTTGCCACCGCGCGGCGAACTGCCGAATTCCGCGCACAGCACGGGTTTCACCGCACTGCACCTGCCGGTGGACCGCTGCGGCGTTCGGGTGGTGTCCGGGCGGTCGCAGATCGAATAGCCGACCGGCCGGACCATTCCTCCGAGCGCGGTGGTACAAAGGAAGTGTCAGCCGGACGAAGTCCGGTGGCTGGTGTTCCGGTGCTGTACGTGCGTGATACGGCTCCGGTTCGCTCGGTGGCACCGCGCAGTGCTCGCTGCAAGGCCGATCGGGTTCTTGTGCGGCACTCTCGGAGCGGCGCCGATTCGATCGAATTCCGTGGCTGTTGCAGCACGGCGGACGCCGAACACCATGATCGACAGAGGGTGTGGCCGCGACCGGTGAGGTTGTTGCACCTCGATGGCGGGGCGTCTACCCTCAAGGTCAATCAGTCACCGCGCGCAGAGCGCCGGTGCCGCATCCGGGGCATCGTTTCCCGGGGCACATCTCTCGCTAGTGAATTGACTCCACCCGGCGCGGGTGAAGGTCAGGATCGGCGGGTACTCGGCCGCGGTGGCAGAGGCAGGAGTTGTCAACTCAATGGGGTTCGCGCGAGGCGGCGGCCCCCGCTCCGGTGGATTCGCACCGGGAACTCGGCGAACCGCCGAGTCGGGGGCAGCGGGCACGCCCGCGGCGATCGACGCCGGATCGGCGTGTACCCCGGTGCCACTGTCTGCGGTCCTGCACGGCGACACTTCGGGCCGGACCGGAAATCACAGCGCTCCCCGTGAACGACAACACCTGAGTGAGGCGGCAGCAGGGCGTGCACCGGCAAGTGTGGATCGGAGTGGATGCGTCGCACGTGGACCGTGGTTCCAGCACGCAGGCGCGTGACGACCGCAACCGCGCAACGACATCGGACGAACGCCAGGGCTGGGCTCCTCTTACCGCCCAATGCCGCTGGTTCCGGCTAATCGCCGACGCCGATCGAGCCGCGCGTGCGTGTTGAACTCGACCGGCATCGGGCCGGTAGCGCAAAAGGCCGTCCGCGAGCATGAGCGGGCGGGCAATCCGCTGGGCCGCGTAGGAGGCGCGGTCCGGTCAGGAAGGACATTCGTGAGCAACACCGAACTGTTGAGCAGCGACGCGGCCAACGGCGTCCCCGCGGCCGGCGGGCAGGACTCCGCCCAGTCCTCGGGCACCGACAGCAACGGCACCCCGCGCCGTCGCGGAGGGCTGTCCGGCATGCTCCTCCCCGAGCTGCGCCAACTCGCGGGGGAACTGGGGATCGACACCGGCGGACTGCGCAAGGGTGACCTGATCGCCGCCATCAAGGAGCGGCAGGGCGGCGGTGCGCCGCAGCGTTCCCGCGGCGCGGGCACCAAGCAAGCCACCGCGACGCAGGAGGACACCGGCAAGAGCGCGCCGGAGTCCGGCAAGGCCGCGCAGGACGGCGCCTCCGGCGGCGGCAAGGCGCACCAGCCCGCGCTCGACGAGACCGACTCTTCGCCGAA
>NZ_JAFRFW010000909.1:0-7171 GCF_017434145.1 Saccharopolyspora sp.
CCGGCGAAGCGGGATCTTCGCCGCGGTGCGCGCGGATCGTCAGCTGGTGCTCTCCTGCCTCGACGGTGCCCAGCTCAACGAGTTCCAGGTCGTGCACGGCGATCTCCCTTCCTCGGCCCGCACACCATAACCGGAACGCGTCGGTCTCGTAGTGGAGGTCGCTCTCAGCGGAGCCGGCGCGGGCCGGTGTCCGGCGCGGCCGACGAGCGGCGCACCGATACCCGCGCACCGGTCACCTGCGCGCCACGGGCCGAGGCCAGCACCGGCTGCAAGGTCAGCTCGCAGACCTCCGGCAGGTCCTCCACCAGCGTCGCGACCCGCAACACCAGGTCCTCCACGGCCGCGAGGTCCGCCGGCTCATCCCCGCGGTAACCGGCCAGCAACGGAGCAGCCCGCGGCGCCCGGACCAGCGCAGCGACGTCCGCATCGGTCATCGGCACCGCCCGGTAAGCCTTGTCCCCGAGCAGTTCACTGGCCACACCGGACAGTCCGAAGGAGACCAACGTGCCGAACGACGGGTCGTCCATCAGATCGATCACGCAGGAATTGCCGCGATCCGCCATCCGCTGCACGTAGACATCGTCCACTTCGGACATTCGCGCGAGGTCCTGGCAGGCTGCGCGCACGGCCTCCGCGTTGATCAGGTCCAGCCGCACGCCCACGAGGTCGCTGCGATGCCGCAGGTGTTCGCCCGCCGACTTCACCGCCACCGGGTAACCGAGTTCATCGGCGGCCGCTGCGGCCTCGTCCGCACCGCGCACTCGACGGAACGGGACGAGCTCGATGCCGTAGCAGCCGAGCAGCTCCACCGCCTCGTCGTCAGTGAGCCGATGCTCGCCGTCGGTCAGCAACCGCTCGACCACATCCCGCGCGCGATCCTCGGCGATGCCCTCGGGCCGTACGAAATGGCCCTGCGGAGCGGCCCGCCAGCGCGCGTAGCGGGTGGCGCGCGCCAGCGAGAGCACCGCCCGCTCCGGGCTCGGGTAGGACGGGATCGAACCCCACGCCGCGGAACCGTCCGAGCCGGGAACCGCGAGCTCGTCCGGCACCCCTTCGGCGGCGAGGAACGTGGTGACGACCGGCTTGGTCGCGGTCGTACCCGCTTCCTGCAGCGCTTCTCGCAACGCGCGCGCGTAGGCGGTGCCGGGCACCGCGACCGGCGGAGCGAACACCGCAACCAAGGCGTCCACGTCGTCCCGCAACGCGGCCTCGCGAACGGCGGCCGCGAACTCCTCCGGCTCGGCAGCGGCACCCACGTCGACCGGTTCGCAGGACAACCGCAACCCCTCGGCCTGCGCGACATCCGCGGCCAACATGCCCAGCGCCGAGGAGTTGCCGACGACCGCGATGCGCTCCCCCGCGGGCAACGGCTGGTGCGCCAGCAGCAGCGCGGTGTCGAACATCTGCGCCACCGACTCGACCCGGATCACCCCGGCTTGCTCGAACAAGGTCTGCACGCTGGTCTCGTCGACCTGCACCGAAGTGGCGGCCAGCCCGGCGCGAACCGCGTTGCGGCCCGACTTGACCACCACGATCGGCTTGCTGCGCGCCAGTCGCCGAGCCAGCCGGGCGAACTTCCGCGGATTGCCGAACGACTCGAGGTACAGCAGCACCACGTCCGTGGCCGGGTCGGTCTGCCAGTACTGGAGCATGTCGTTGCCGGACACGTCGGCCCGGTTGCCCGCCGAAACGAACGTGGACAGCCCGAGGCCGCGTTCGGTCGCCGTCGCCAGGATCGCCACGCCCAGCGCACCGGACTGGCAGAAGAACCCGGTCCGGCCGCTTCCCGGCAGTCGCGGCGCGAGCGTCGCGTTGAGCCGGTTGCCCTGGTCGGTGTTGACCACGCCGAGCGCGTTCGGCCCGACCACGCGCATGCCGTGCACGCGGGCGGAACGCACCATGCGGCGCTCGATCTCGCGGCCGTCCGGGCCGGATTCGCTGAACCCGGAACTCACGATCACCAGCGCTTTCACGCCTTTGGCCAGGCAGGCGTCGAGCACCTCGTCGATGCCGGGCGCGGGGATCGCCACCACCGCGAGATCCACGTCGTCCGGGATGTCGAGCACCGACGCGTAGGCGCGCACGCCGCGCACCGAGCGGTGCTCCGGATTCACCGGGTACACCGGGCCGGCGAAGTCCGCGGTGAGCAGGTTGACCAGCACCGCGTGCCCGATCTTGCGATGGTCGGTGGAAGCGCCGATCACCGCTACCGAACGCGGATGCAGCAGGTTGTGCACGCTGCGGGCTTCGGCGGCCTGCTCGCGGGCGCGGGCCACCGCCAGCGACTCCTCGGTGGGGTCGATATCGAACTCCAGGTGCACGACGCCTTCCTCCATCGCTCGCCGGACCTGGTAACCGGCGTCGCGGAAGACCCGCACCATGGCCGAGTTCTCCGCGAGCACTTCGGCGACGAACCGCCGCAACCCGCAATCCCGCGCGGCCGCCGCCAGGTGTTCGAGCAAGATCGACCCCAACCCGCGGCCCTGGTGCTCGTCCTGCACGACGAAGGCCACCTCGGCCGAGTCCCGCTCGCCGAGCCGGTCGAACCGCCCCACCGCGACGATGTCGTCGCCGAGCAGCGCCACGAAGGCGACCCGGTTGGCGTAGTCGACGTTGCTGAAGCGCTCCACATCGCGCTTGGGCATCCGCGGGTACGGGCCGAAGTAGCGGAAGTAGCGGGTCCGGTCGCTGAGCCTGCCGTGGAAGGAGACCAGCTGGTCGGCATCGGCCGGGATGATCGGACGAAGATGCACGGTGCCGCCGTCGGACAGGACCACGTCGGCTTCCCAATGCCGCGGATATTCCTGCTGCGCGTCCGACCGCGCTTGCGCACCGGAGAATGCGTCCCCGGGCGGGATCCCGGCAGCGCTGACCGGTCCTTGCACCTGCCCGGCATCGGCCGGGTCCTGCTCCGTCGGGCCGCTGCCCATCCAACGATCACCCTTCCAGCCGTCCTGGTGAGCGGTCCCTCGCCACCACCGTCGACACCAACCAGGTAGGTAAGGCCGACTCAGTCCCGGACATCCGCAGGACTCAAACCGTGCAACGGGAACACCTCGTGCCGGGTGTCCCGGATCGCGGTGTCCACCGTGGTGTCGGTGATACCGCTCCACGGCGCGAACGACGGATCCACGTTGTCGGTCAACGTCGTCGGCAGCGGTACGTTCCCGGCAACCCGCAGCGCGTGCGCCAGCCAGTCCTGCGGCAACGTCGTGGCCGGATCGAGGTCCCTGTCCAGGACGGTGGCCAGCAGGTGCGTCCACGCGCGGGGCACGACGCGGTACAGCGAATACCCGCCGCCGCCCAACGCCACCCACTTGCCGCCCGCATAACGCTCGGCGTAGTCACGCAGGCTGCGATAGGTCGCGCGCTGACCGTCCACGGACATCGACAGATCGGCCAACGGGTCTTCCCGGTGCGCGTCGGCACCGCACTGCGTCACCAGCACCTGCGGGCGGAACGCTTCGAGCACGGAAGGAACCACCGCATGGAAAGCGCGTTGCCACCCGGCGTCGTCCGTGCCCGGCGGCAGCGGGATGTTCACCGCCGTGCCTTCGGCACCCGCACCGCCGGTCTCGCTGGGGAACCCGGTGCCCGGCCACAGCGTGATCGGGTGCTGGTGCATCGACACGGTCAACACCCTCGGGTCGTCGTAGAACGCGGCCTGCACACCATCGCCGTGATGGACGTCGACGTCGATGTAGGCGACCCGTTCCACCCCCATCTCGAGCATTCCGGCGATGGCCACCGAGCAGTCGTTGTAGACGCAGAACCCCGCAGCCCGCTCGGCCATCGCGTGGTGCAGCCCACCGGAGATGCTCACCGCACGATCGACCTTGCCGGAGACGACCTGCTCGGCAGCGGTCAGCGAACCGCCCGCGATGAGCGCCGCGGCCTCGTGCATCCGATCGAAGATCGGGTTGTCGTCGGTACCCAGCCCGTGTCCGACGTCCCAACCCGAGGTCGGAGCGGACCGCACCGCCGCCAAGTAGTCCGGCCGGTGCACGCGTTGCAACTCCTCGTCCGTGGCAGGACGCGGTCGCAGGGGCTCGACCCCGTCGAGCACGCCGAGTTCGCGCGCCAGCCGCATCGTCAGGTCGAGCCGGACGGGATGCAGCGGGTGCTGCCCGCCGAGGTCGTAGTCCAGGACCGAGTCGTCCCAGACCACCGCGCAGTCGTTGCCCATGGCGGCCGACGCTACCTGCCGTGTGTGCGGCCCCACAGTGGCGAAGGGCACAAGCGATCTCCGGTGTCCCTGCACTGCGCACTACCGCGGCCCTCGGCGCCGCCGCTCGTTGCGACGACCGGTTCGGGTACCCGCTCAGCCCGGCTCCGGACCGGTCGCTGCGGGCCGCTCCGGATCGGCTGACCAGTGCGACCAGGAACCCGAGTACAGCGCAGCGGGGTTGTCAGGTCCGCTCAGCCCCGCGTGTTCCAGCGCGAGCAGATTCGAGCAGGCGGTCACGCCGGAACCGCAATAGACACCTACCGCCGAGTCCGCGTCCACCCCGGAGTCCCGGAACCGCTCAGCCAATTCCGCCGGGGATTTCCACCTCCCTCCGGCGGTCACGTTGTGCGCGAACGGCACGTTCACCGCGCCCGGGATGTGCCCGGCACGCGGATCGACCGGTTCGGTCTCCCCTCGGTACCGCTGCGGCGCGCGGGCATCGAGCAACCGCCCTTCGCGCGCGAGCCGCGCGGCACCCTGCTCGTCGACCACCGGCATCGACCCCGGTACGACATCGAAACCGGTCTCCGTCGGCTCGGGCACCTCGGTGGTCACGGGCTCGCCCTGCTCGACCCAGGCGTCGTAGCCACCGTCGAGCACCCGCACGTCCCGGTGACCGGCCCAACGCAGCAACCACCACGCCCGCGCGGCCGCGGAACCGTCGTTCGCGTCGTAGGCGACCACGGTGCGATCGGACCGCACACCGGCGCGTCGCAACACCCGTTGCAGCTCCCCGGCTGCGGGCAACGGGTGCCTGCCGCCCGGTCCCGGTGGCGCGGCCAGCTCGGTGTCGAGGTCGACGAAGACCGCGCCGGGTAGGTGGCCGCGCTCGTAGTCCTGCCTGCCGGGCGGCCCGAGCAGACTCCAGCGGACGTCGAGCACTACCGGGCCGCCGGGCTCGCCCAGCCTCGGGGCGAGCTCGTCGACGGTGATCAACGGGTGCATGCGGCTCCCTCAATCCGAATGCGGACAGCTGCGCAGAAGAACCAGTCGAACAGCGGAAACGGCCGACCCGAAGCCACCGACCCGCGGTAGTGCCACGGGACTAGAATCGTGGTGGGACTGCAACGGGGAGCCAGCGTGAACGATCTCATCGATACCACCGAGATGTACCTTCGCACCATCTACGACCTCGAAGAGGAAGGGGTCGTCCCACTGCGCGCCCGGATCGCAGAACGCCTGGAGCAGAGCGGGCCGACGGTGAGCCAGACCGTGGCGCGCATGGAACGCGACGGGTTGCTCGCCGTCGCCGAGGACCGGCACCTCGAGCTCACCGAAGCCGGGCGGAGCCGGGCGATCCGCGTGATGCGCAAGCACCGCCTGGCCGAACGCCTGCTGGTGGACGTCATCGGCCTGGAATGGGAACACGTGCACGACGAGGCGTGCCGCTGGGAGCACGTGATGAGCGAGGCGGTGGAACGCAAGCTCGTCACCCTGCTCGGCAACCCGGCGACCTCCCCGTACGGCAACCCCATCCCCGGCCTCGACGAACTCGGCATGGCCGTGTCGGCACCGTCCGCCGAAACCGATCTGCAGCGCGTCGACGAGATCGCCCGCCGCGGTGGCGGGCGGGCGCTGGTGTGCCGCATCGCCGAGCACGTGCAGCTCGACCCCGACCTGATGAGCGAGCTCAAGGAGGTCGGGCTGATGCCTTCGCACGAGATCGAGATCGTGCCGGTCACCGGCGTGAACAAGCCGATCGAGGTCAAGGGCGCCAAGGGCGGCACCAAGCTGACTCCGGGCATCGCGCACGCCGTCCTGGTCCGCGCCAGGTGAGCCCGGCCGAACACGCCGCCGACGCCTTCGGCGGCGAGCACGGACGCGCCCCGGAACGGGTCTGGTCGGCACCGGGCCGGGTCAACCTGATCGGTGAGCACACCGACTACAACGACGGCTTCGTGCTGCCCATCGCGCTGCCGCACCGGATCGCGGTCGCAGCGTCGGCGCGTTCCGACGGCGCGCTGTCGGTCGCCTCGCTGGGTGACAACGGTGCGCTGCACCGCGCCGGGCCGATGCGCGTGCCCGACCTCGCTCCCGGCTCGCCGGCGGGCTGGGCCGCTTACCCCGCGGGCGTCGCATACGCGCTGCACGGCCAAGGCATCGACGTTCCCGGTGCGGACCTGGTCATCGCCGGTGACGTGCCCGCGGGCGCCGGACTGTCCTCTTCGCACGCTCTGGAATGCGCCGTAGCGCTGGCGCTGCTCGACATCGCCGGTCGGCCCGCCGGGGCGCCGGGCTCCCCGTCGACGGCCGAGATCGCCCGGTGGGTGCAGATCTCGGAGAACGACTTCGTCGGCGCCCCCACCGGCCTGCTGGACCAGACCGCGTCGTTGTCCTGCACCGAAGCGCACGCGCTGTTCTTCGACGTTCGTTCCGGGGAGACCACGCAGATCCCGTTCGACACCGATTCGGCCGGCTTGGAACTGCTCGTGATCGACACGCGTGCGAAGCATTCGCACAGCGACTCGGGCTATGGCGAGCGCAGGCGAGGCTGCGAGCGCGCTGCGGAATTGCTCGACGTCAAAGCACTGCGCGACGTCTCCTCCGGCGAGCTGGACGACACCCTGCCCGGTCTTCCCGAGCAGCTGCGGCCGCTGGTACGGCACGTGGTCACCGAAAACGACCGGGTGCTGGCAACCGTCACCGAGCTCAAGGCCGGAAACCTGGCCGCCATCGGGCCGCTGCTGACCGCCTCGCACGTGAGCATGCGCGACGACTACCGGATCTCCTGCCCGGAACTGGACATCGCAGTGGACGCCGCGCTGAACGCCGGTGCCTTGGGAGCGCGAATGACCGGCGGGGGATTCGGCGGATCCGCGATCGCGCTGGTAGCTGCCACCGAGCGGGAGCGAATCGGCCGGTCCGTGTTGGACTCCTTCGCCGAGCACCGGTTGCAGAGGCCCCGGTTGTTCACCGCGACCCCGGCGGCCGGCGCCGGCCGCG
>NZ_JAFRFW010000910.1:0-2331 GCF_017434145.1 Saccharopolyspora sp.
AGCCGGGAAGATGCGGCCGCCGACTCGGCTGATGAAGCCGCGGATGCCGTCCAGACGACGCCGGGGAGTTCCGGGAGCGAGTCGTCGCAGGACGCGTCGGACGAGAACAGCGCCGAAACTGCGGACGGCCGGAGCTCGGCAGCCGCTGCGACCACCGCGGGCGACGTCCAATCCGGAGACTCGGCCGTCGCGTCCCGATCCGGGACGGACCAGTCCGCCCAGTCGCAGTCCGGCCAGTCCGGGGACTCCCAGTACGGGGAGTCCCAGTCCGCGAGCACCGATTCCGCGACTGCTGATTCCGCGGCATCCGAGCCCACGTCGGTCTGGCGATCCGGCACGCAGACCACGGAGCAGTCCGAGCAGCAGCGCGTGCAGACCGGGCCGAAGCAGCCCGCTGTCCCCCTGATCGCGGCCGGATTCGTCGCGGCGTTCGTGCTGGCGTGCCTGGCGGTCTGGTTCGGCATCGAGACGTACCGCAGCAGCGCCGCCACCTCCAACGAAGCACTCGTCGACCAAGCTGCGACCAGCGAGGTCAACGGGCAGCTGAGCGACGCCGCGGCGAAGATCTTCTCCTACGACTTCGCCGACACCGGCAAGGCCGAGCAGGCGGCGAAGAACCTCCTCGAAGGCGACGCGATCAACGAGTACAACCAGCTGTTCTCGACCGTCAAGCAGCAGGCTCCCGCGCAGAAGCTCGTGGTCACCACGACCGTGAAGGCCAGCAGCGTGCTGCGGCTGGAGGGCGACCGCGCGGAGGTGCTGCTGTTCGTCGACCAGAACGCCACCCGCACCGACAACGGCCAGAACCAGGTCGGCCCGGCGCAGGTCGTGTTCACCGCGAAGACGCACGGCGACCAGTGGAATATCACCCACATCCCGCAGAAGTTATCAGCCGTCCGCGAAGGTACCGCCCGCGCGGACGGCCCGGCGGCCGCACCTCACGGACCGACGTGCAGGTGCGCCGCCCAGCGGGCCGGTGAGTCCGGGTGCGCGGCGCGCAGCCGGCGGGCCGCGCCGTGCAACGCGTGCGCCGAGCGGGCGGTGTCGTGCTCACCCGAACCGAAGACGTCGTCGTAGACCTCGGTGTGCACGCGCAGCGCGCTGTCCTCGTCGACTTCCCACAGGGTGCCGATGACGTGCGCGAACCCGGCGAAGCCGAGCGTCGTGGCAAGCGGCAGCGCGGCGGCCGAGGGGTTGTCCACGAACGTCGAGCAGTTGCCCAGGAAACCGAACTCGGCGTGTTGCAGCCCCACCTGGCCGAGGTCGACCAGTCCGACCGGGCGCTGCGGCGCCTCCCGCTCGACGAGGCGGCCCGCAGCGGGCTGCCCCGGGTACTGCACGCTCGGTTCGCACACGTGCAGCCAGGCGTAGCCGGGGAGGATGCGCAGCAGTTCGTCCGGCGCCGCCGTCTCGGGTGAGACGATCTCGGCGTTCGGCCAGTACTGCGCCAGCACTTGGTTCTGCGGCGGCAACTCGCGGGACACCCGGCCGTTGGAGCTCGCGGCGACCAACGCCGCCCCGTTCTCCGGCAGCGGCCGTTGCCGCGTGTCCTCCAGCACTCCCAGCGACGGGATGTAGGACGACACCACGCGGTCCAGCGCGCTCGGGCCGTCCTTCGCGGTAGCCGCGTGCAACGGCAGATATCCGAGGGCGCCGATCACGCACCACCACACGCGCGGCCAGCGCTGGCCTTCCTCGGGCGTCCCCACGTAGCCCATCCGGTCCAGGGTGGGGCGGCTGATGTTGTGCCACAGCCAATCCAGCGCCTCCACCATCGCCGACTGGTCACGCCGCTCGGTGGCGGCCAGCGCGGCGCGCGCCTGCTCCCGCGCCGAGTCCGGGCCGGCGCCCGGCAGCGGCACGATCACCACCCGGCCGGCGAACAAGATCAGCGCGTCCGATCGGTACCGGCTCAGGTTGACCAGCACCACCGAACCCTCCACCGAGCCCTCCTCGCCGCCGGAGAGCTCGGCGAACGACCGGACCCGCAGGTGCCCGGCGTGCGCCGAATCCGAGCGCACCTCGCGCAGCATGTCCTCCCAGGCGTGCACCAGCCTGCTGCGCAGGCCCGTGCCGTCTTCCGGATCGGCCAGCGCGGGCTCGCCCGGAGGCCGGTCCAGCAGCCTGCGCAGCCGCACCGCTTCGTCCGCGAGCTCGGGGTGGTCCCGGTGCAGCCTGCCCAGCTCGCCCTCGGCGGGCAGGAAGTCCGACATCAGCGCGCTGCGACCGTGCTCCAGCAGCTCGACCGCGCGTTCCGGTTCGCCGTTCTCCACGGCGCAGGCGGCCGCATCCGCGGCGATCAGCGCCCAATGCTGCTGCACGGCCGGAGAA
>NZ_JAFRFW010000911.1:0-6001 GCF_017434145.1 Saccharopolyspora sp.
CCGGTGAAGTACCCGCAGGAGTAGGCCATGCTCGGATCCAGCAGCAGCTCGTAGAACTCGTTGCCGGTGTCGTAGTGGTGCGCGATCACCGAGCGGTCCCGGCGGCGGCTGTGCAGCGCACCGCTCGGGCGGGCCTCGCTGGCGGGCGGCTTCGGCCGCGGGCCGATGGCGCCGAGCGCGACGGCCTCGCCCAGCATCCGCCGCCACGCCGAAGGCCCGAACCGCGGCTTGGCCACCCGCTGCTCGCGGAACGCCGCCCAGCAACGGCGCAACCCTTCCGCGAGATCCCCTTCCACGTCGAGATCGCCGGAGACGAACGCCCGCGCCAGCCCGAGCTCACCCGGGCTGAACAGCAGATGCCGCAACGCGCGCCGCCTGCGCAGCACCACCCGCGGCCCGCTGCGCGGACCGGCGGTGCTGCCGTCCCAGGCCACCACGCCAACCGGCAACGGCACTCCCACGAGGTCCCGCAGCACGCCTTCGATCCGTTCCGCAGCCTGCCGAGCACGCAACACGCACACCTTCCCCGAGCGTTTCGATCGCGGGTGGTTCGGAGCCCGCGGCGCCCCGGACGGCTCGCTGTGATCCATCCGACAACGACCAGCCCGAACGCCCGGCGGCTGCGAACAACGGGTATGCAATCCCCCAAGCTGCGGGTCCTGCGCTCCCGCGCGGACACCCCCGGCACGATCGTGCTGGTGCTGCACGGCGGGCGGGCCACCAGCCACGCCCCCGCACGCGGCCACCAGCTCGCCTACCTCCGGATGCGTGCCGTGGCGCGGTCGCTGCACAGCGCAGGCGCCGGCTGCTCCGCGCAGGTGTGGCTGCTGCGCAACCGCTTCCGGGGCTGGAACGAACCGGACCTGGACGCCGTCGCGGACGCGCGCTGGGCGCTGGAGCGGATCCAGCGGGAGCACCCGCAGGCCGGGATCGTGCTGGTCGGGCACTCCCTCGGCGGCCGGGTCGCGCTGCGGCTCGCGGGCGAGCCCGGTGTGCGCGGGGTCTGCGCGCTGGCTCCGTGGGTCGAGCAGGACGAACCGGTCGAGCAGTTGCGCGGAAAGCCGGTGCTGATCGCGCACGGCGACGAGGACCGGGTGACCTCAGCGGCCGCGTCGGCCGACTACGCGGTGCGCGCGCGGCGGCAACCGGACGCGCCAGCGGTGACCTACCGGCGAGTTCCCCGCTCGGGGCACGCCATGCTCCGGCGCAGGCCCGAATGGAACGCGTTGACCAGGCGGTTCGTCCGCGCGCTGCTCGCGGGCGAGGAGCCGGTGCGATGACCGGGACGGTAGCCGTGATCGGCGCCGGAGTCTCCGGCCTCACCGCCGCGCACCTGCTGCGGCGGCGCTACGACGTGCTGCTGTTCGAGGCCGACGACCGGCTCGGCGGGCACGCGCACACGCACCGTCTGACCACTTCGGACGGCCGAGTGCTGCCGGTGGACAGCGGGTTCATCGTGCACAACGAACGGACCTACCCGAATCTGCTGCGGTTGTTCGGCGAACTCGGGGTGCGCACCCGCGAAACCGAGATGTCGATGAGCGTGTCCTGCGACGGCTGCGGGCTCGAGTACGCGGGCGCGAAGCGCGCAGGCGGGCTGTTCGCCCAGCGCGGCAACGCTTTCCGCGCCCGCTACCTGCGGATGCTGGCCCAGGTCCCGCGCTTCCACCGGTCGGCGAACCGGCTGCTGGACGCTCCCGGCGCGCAGGCGGACGAAGTCACCCTCGGCGATTTCCTCAGCACGCAGGGATTTTCCCGCTACTTCGTGGACCACTTCGCGCTGCCGCTGGTTTCCGCGGTGTGGTCGGCGGATTTCGCCACCAGCGCGCGCTATCCGGCGCGGTACCTCTTCGAGTTCCTGCGCCATCACGGCATGTTGTCGGTGTCCGGCTCGCCCACCTGGCGCACCGTCGAAGGCGGCTCGCGCGAGTACGTTCAGCGCGCAGCCGCAGGTTTGTCCACAGTGCACACCCCGGTCCGCGCGGTGCGCCGCGCGGAGGACCACGTGCAGATCCGCGACGAAGCCGACCGCACGCACCTGGCCGACCGGGTGGTGCTGGCCACGCACGCCGACCAGGCCCTGGCGCTGCTGGCCGACGCGACCCCGGCGGAGCGGAAGGTCCTCGGCTCCTTCGGCTACTCCGAGAACGAGACCTGGCTGCACACCGACCCGGCAGTGCTGCCGCGCAGCGGCGGCGCGCGGGCGTCCTGGAACCACCACAAGCCCAGCTGCGCGGCGGATCCGGGGCACGTGCTGGTCAGCTACGACATGAACCGCCTGATGCGGCTGGCCGAACCGGCGGACTACCTGGTCACGCTCAACCCGGCAGGCCGGGTCCGTCCGGACCGGACACTCGCCCGGATGCACTACCGGCATCCCATCTACACGCCGGATTCCGTTGCAGCGCAACGCCTTCTTCCGGGGCTCGGGGACGACCGCACGAGGTTCGCGGGCGCCTACCACGGCTGGGGCTTCCACGAAGACGGCTGCGCCAGCGGCGTCCGGGCCGCCGAAGCGTTCGGAGCGGGGTGGTGACCGTGCCCACCGCCCCGGTGCGCTGCGACGCCCCAGCGCTCTACGACGTCACCGTCTCGCACACCCGGCACGGCGACGAGCCGACCCGCTTCCGGCACCGGCTGCACACCTGGCTGGTCGACCTCGACGAACTGCCGCGGCTGCCCAGGTGGCTGCGGCCGTTCGCCCGCTTCGACGCACGCGACCACCTCGGCGATCCGGACCGCAGCATCCGCGCGAACGTGGACCACTGGCTCGGGCTGCAGGGCATCGACCTGCGCGGCGGCCGCATCCTGATGCTCGCGCACGCCCGCGTGCTCGGGTACGTGTTCAACCCGATCACCGTGTACTGGTGCCACCGCCCGGACGGCGAGCAGGCGTGCGTGGTCGCCGAGGTGCACAACACCTACGGCGAGCGGCACTGCTACCTGCTGCACCCGGACGCGGAGGGCCGCGCCGAGACCGGCAAGCACTTCTACGTCTCCCCGTTCCTGCCCGAGAACGGCCACTACGAGATGCGGATCCCTCCACCCGGCGAGCACGTCCACGTGCGCATCCGCTTCCGCGACGAGTCCGGCCCGCGCCTGACGGCCGTGCTGACCGGAAGCCGACGGCCCGCGACCGTGCCGGCGATCGTGCGCGAGCTGCTGCGCCGCCCCCTGCTCCCGCACCGCGTCGCCGCGCTGATCCGGCGGCACGGCATCGCGCTGTGGCTGCGCGGAGTTCGCATCGCGCCCCGAAAGCCGCACGTCCACCAGGAAGGTATCCGATGAGCACCGCCCTGCACCAGCCCACCAGCACCCCACCGTGGGAAGCGCTCGAAGCCGCGCCGGACTCGCCCGCCCGCGCCTACCTGGCCGAGAAGCTGTTCCGGCACGCCGTGCGCGACCTGCCGGTGCAGATCGCGCTGGCGGGCGGCGAACGGCTCGGCAGCGGCGGCGCAGGATCCCCGCTGATGCGGATCACCGATCCGGCCGCGTTCTTCCACCGGCTCGGCGCCGACTCCAAGATCGGTTTCGGCGAGTCGTACATGGCGGGCGAATGGGAGAGCCCGGAACCCGCCGACCTGCTCACCCCGTTCGCCGAACGGCTCCCGCGGCTGGTGCCGAAACCGCTGCAAGGCCTGCGCCGGTGGGTCGACCCGCCGAAGCTCGTCGCGGAGCGCAACACCGCCGCGGGTTCGCGGCGCAACATCGAACGGCACTACGACCTGTCCAACCGAGCAGCGCGAACTCGCGCAGAAGCGGCTGGCCGAAGCGGGCCTCGCCGACCGCGTCGACGTGCAGCTGCGCGACTACCGCGACGCCGAAGGCGGCTACGACGCGATCGTCAGCGTCGAGATGATCGAAGCAGTCGGCGCCGAGTACTGGCCCGGCTACTTCCGCGCCCTGGACCGGCTGCTCGCGCCGGGCGGGCGCATCGGGTTACAGGCGATCACCATGCCGCACGACCGGATGCTGGCCTCGCGCCGCTCCCGCACCTGGATCCACAAGTACATCTTCCCCGGCGGCGAACTGCCCTCGCTGCAGGCGATCGAGCGATGCGTGCGCCGGCACACCGGCCTGCGCGGTATCGAACGCCACTCCTTCGGCCCGAGCTACGCCACGACCCTGCACACTTGGCGCAACCGGTTCATCGAGAACCGGGAGCGGATCGCCGAGCTCGGCTTCGGCGAACGGTTCCGGCGGATGTGGGAGTTCTACCTCGCCTACAGCGAAGCCGGATTCCGCTCCGGCTACCTCGACGTCTGGCAGCTCGGTTTCGGCAAACCGCCGACGGCCTGAACACTGCCACGACCGGGCGGTCGCGACCGCGGCCAAGAAGGGACCCAGCAGATGCCAGAACTCCCGCAGCACGGACCCCGGCGGGTGCCACCACCCGCCGACGACGGAGGTCCGGACGCGCAAGCGCTCATCGCCGAAGTCGCCAAAGGCGATGAACGCGCCTTCGAGCAGCTCTACGAGCTGATCGCGGGTTCGCTGTTCGGGCTCGTCCAGCGCATCGTGCGCGACGCCGCGCAGTCCGAAGAAGTCGCTCAGGAAGCGCTGGTCGAGGTGTGGCGCACCGCCACGCACTACCGGCCGGAGCGCGGCAGCGTGCTGACCTGGGTGCTGACCGTCGCGCACCGCAAAGCCGTGGACCGGGTGCGTTCGGCGCAGGCCGGGCGGGACCGCGAGGCCCGCGTCGGAGCCCGCGACCAGGGCAGGCCGTTCGACGAGGTCAGCGAATCCGTCACCACGCGGTGGGAGCAGCGGCAGGTGCGGCGCTGCCTGAGCACGCTCACCGAGCTGCAGCGCGAGTCGGTGCTGCTGACCTACTATCGCGGCTACACCTACCGGGAAACGGCCGGGCTGCTGGAAGCTCCGGCCTCCACCATCAAAACGCGACTGCGGGACGGGTTGATCCGCCTGCGCGATTGCCTGGGGGTGGGCCGATGAGCACCGACCTCGCCACGCTGACCGGCGCATACGCCGTGGACGCGTTGCCCGACGACGAACGCGCCGAGTTCGAGCTGCACATGGCCGGCTGCGAGGACTGCCGCCAGGAGGTCCGCGAGCTGCGCGAAGCCGCGGCCCGGCTCGCCGCCACCGAGCAATCGGGTGTTCCGGACGGCCTCAAGCAGCGGGTGCTCGCGGAGGTCGCGCAGACCCGGCAGGACCCGCCGCCACCGGCACCCTTGGCTCAGGCGCGGGCGCGGCGCAAACCCTGGGGCGTCCGGCTGGCCGCGGTCGCTGCGGTCCTCGGGATCGCACTGGCCGGCGCGTTCGGCGTGCTCGCGCTGCGCGCGCAGCAGGAACTCGCCGACACCAAGGACCGGATGATCGCCGCGGGCGCTCGCGGCGACGAGATGTCGCAGGTGTTGCAGGCACCCGACACCCGGGTGCTGAACTCGGCCGGTCCGTCCGGCTCGCGGGCCACCGCGATCGTCTCCCAGCAGATGGGCAAGGCGATGTTCATGACCAGCGGGATGGCTCCGGCGCCGAGCGAGCACGACTACCAGCTCTGGTTCATCGGAGCGGACGGTGCGACCCCGGCCGGGCTGCTGGAGCAGGGTCGCGGCGACGGCACCGAGCCGATGATGGCCGCGATGCCCGCCGGAACCGCCACGCTCGGCGTCACCGTCGAACCGGACGGCGGCTCTCCGGCACCCACCACACCGCCGATCATGACCGTGCCGCTGGCGACCTGACCGATCCCGAGTGAAGGGCCCCGGACCCATCGGGTCGAACGGGTCCTTCACTCGGATTCTCGGTGCGGAGTGCGGGGCGTTCTGCGGTCCCGGCATCTCCGAGTCAGCCGCTTCTCCGAGTCAGCCGCCTCTCGAGTAGGCCGGGCCGGCGAGTCAGCACACGGCGCCTTCGGCAGCGGAGCCGACCAGGCGGGCGTACTTGCCCAGCACGCCGTGCCGGAACCGCGGCTCCGGCGCGGTCCACTCCCGCCTCCGGACGGCGAGTTCGTCTTCGTCGACAACCAGGTCCAAGGTCC
>NZ_JAFRFW010000912.1:0-1796 GCF_017434145.1 Saccharopolyspora sp.
ACCGGGTTCGGCTTCGAGCCGCGCCGCGAGCGCGCGGGCTTCGCCGGTGCCGCCCAGCACCAGCACCCGGGTCGCGCCGCCGTCCTGCACACGTGCACCCTTCCACAGTGAAGGAGGCGGCATCATGACCGGTCAGGAAGGCGCCCCGCTGCGCTACGGGTGGACCACCGGCGCGTGCGCGACCGCGGCCACCGCCGCCGCGCACACCGCGCTGCTGACCGGCGAGTTCCCGGACCCGGTCGAGATCGTGCTGCCGAAGGGGCATCGGCCCGCGTTCGCCCTGGCCCGCGAAGCCCTCGGCGACGACTACGCGACGGCGGGCATCGTCAAGGACGCAGGCGACGATCCGGACGTGACGCACGGTGCGCTGGTGTCGGCGACGGTGCGCCACGGCGAACCCGGCTCGGGAGTGGTTTTCCGCGCCGGTCCCGGGGTCGGCACCGTCACCAAGCCCGGCCTGCCGCTGGATGTGGGCGAGTCCGCGATCAACCCGGTGCCGCGCAGGCTCATCCGCGAGGTCGTCGAGCGGACCGCCGCCGAACACGGCGGCTCGGGCGATGTGATCGTTGAAGTGTCCGTTGTGGACGGTGAAGAACTTGCCCGCCACACCTGGAACCCCCGCATCGGCATCCTCGGCGGACTGTCCATCTTGGGCACGACCGGAGTGGTGGTGCCGTACTCGTGCTCGGCGTGGATCGACAGCATCCGCCGCGGCGTGGACGTGGCCCGCGCCGAAGGGCTCCCGCACGTGGCCGGATGCACCGGCAGCACCTCGGAAAAGCTGGTCACCGACCGCTACGGCCTCGCGCCGGAGGCCTTGCTGGACATGGGCGACTTCGCCGGTGCGGTGCTGAAGTACCTCCGGCGGCATCCGGTTCCGCGGCTGACCATCGCGGGCGGCATCGGCAAGCTCGCCAAACTCGCCGACGGCCACATGGATCTGCACTCCAAGCGCTCCCAGGTGAACTTCGGGCTGCTGGCCGGATTCGTGCGCGATTCCGGCGGCTCCGACGCACTCGCCCACCGGGTCCGCAACGCGAACACGGCCCTGGAAGCGCTGACGCTGTGCCAGGAGTCCGGCATCGCACTCGGCGACCTCGTCGCCACCCGCGCCCGCGAGGTCGCACTGACGACGCTGCAAGGCGCACCGGTCGAGGTGGAGATCCTGGTGATCAACCGGGGCGGGGACTTGGTGGGCCGGGCGGCTTTCGCCTGATCTGGTGCTACGGCTAACAAGGAAGCAACCCGCTGTTCAGCAGGGCAGGCGTCCTGCTGGCTTTCATCATCCAATCGGCAACCGGCGCAGAGATCATGCGTGCGAGTGCGATCAAATCCTCGTGAACCTCTCGTGGTCCACGACGCGCGTCCAGTTCGGCCCGTGCGAAACCGGGCCGCCGGATACCGAACAGCACTGGCTCATGGTGAGCGATCCGATTTCGAGTTGCGTGCGCGACTTGCGCCACGGACAGCACGTCGGCGCGCCGACGAGACGAGTTCGGGAATGCGTGCCGCAGAGCCGGTCGCCAGAGCAAGCTCTCGTACGGTCGGCGCTGCCGGTATGGCTCCCTACCAATGTGCCCACCCGCCTCCATGAGATGTACCCAGAAGCCGAAGGGGAGCTGTGCGAGCAATTTGCCGGGCGGGTCGTCCTCACGGCAGCGGAGATGGGACCAGGCCTTGCTTACCGTCGACTGAGAGCGTTCGTCGAGCAGTCGATCGTCAGCCCACCACCTGCTGTGGTACGCCTTCGTGAGTTCCTCGTGCATGGCGTTGCGCATGATGACTTCGAGCAGGGA
>NZ_JAFRFW010000913.1:0-7917 GCF_017434145.1 Saccharopolyspora sp.
GTTCCGGACGCAGCGGCGGGATGTCGGGCGGCCCAGGCGGCGAAGACTCGCTCAGCGCGGAGCATCAGTCCTTGCTCGCCTACGTCTCCGGCAACGCCGGTGATCGGGAGGTTCCGCTGGCGGTCGAGGGCGGTTCGCACGGCGCCGCCTCCTACCTGATCAACAGCGAGCTGCCCGCGGTCGGCATGGGCGGGTTCATGGGCAGCGACGACGCCCCTTCGGTGCAGCAGCTCACGGAGTGGAAGAGCACCGGCCAGCTCGGCTTCGTCCAGCTCGGCGGCGGCCCCGGTGGCGGCCCGGGCGGCCCCGGCGGTTCGGGCAAGCAGGGCGGGTCCGGTCAGGGCGGCCACAGTCAGGCTGGCCCCGGTCAGGACGCCGCGGATCAGACTGGTCCCGGCGGCTCGCTGCGCTCCCAAGGCCCCGGCGGCGAAAAGCGCACCGAACGCCAGCAATGGGTGCAGCAGAACTGCACCGAGGTGCCCCCGGCGACCTACGGCGCCACCACCGAGTCCGACGAGATGGGCAGCAACTCCACCCAGCTCTACGACTGCCGCACCTAACCCCGCCGAAGTGCGGGTCTCCTCCGCCCGACTCCCGTGCACCGGGCAAAGGGGACCTTCACGCGCGCTACGAGAGGCGCGCCGACACGCCCGCACGCCATCCGATCAGCGCAACGCATCCCGGAGTGAACGGCCTGTTGGTCCGGCTGGATTGGTGAACGGGTCCGTTCACTCCGGGAGAACGCGCGTGCTCGCGGCGGCGTCCGGCGGGTTCCCAGCGTCCGTTCAGCGACTGCTCAGACGAGTGAGAGACCCTGGCCAAGTGGAAGATGGAAAGACGCCCTCGGCGCGCGTGCTGGTCGTCGACGACGAACCCAACATCCTGGAACTGCTCACCGCCGCCCTCCGGCTGAGCGGCTTCGAGGTGCAGGGCGCGGCAAGCGGCGCCGAGGCGCTCAGCGCGGCGAGCGATTTCCGCCCGCACATCGTGGTGCTGGACGTGATGCTGCCGGACCAGGACGGCTTCGCGGTGGCCCGCAGGCTCCGCACCGGCGGCGATGCCGTGCCGGTGCTGTTCCTGACCGCGCGCGACTCGGTGGAGGACCGCATCGCCGGGCTCACCGCGGGCGGCGACGACTACGTGACGAAACCGTTCAGCCTCGACGAGGTGGTGCTGCGGCTGCGCGCGATTCTGCGCCGCGCCCAGCCCGCGCAGCTCGCCGAGCCCGATTCGCGGCTGCACTACCACGACCTGGAGCTGGACGAGGAGACCTACGAGGTGCGCCGGTCGGACAAGCTGGTGAACCTCTCGCCGACCGAGTTCAAGCTGCTGCGCTACCTGCTGATCAACGCGGAGAAGGTGGTCAGCAAGACCCAGATCCTGGACCGGGTGTGGAACTACGAGTTCGGCGGGGACAGCCGGATCGTCGAGTCCTACATCAGCTACCTGCGCCGCAAGGTCGATTTCGTGCAGCCCGCGCTGATCCACACCATCCGCGGCGTCGGCTACGTGCTCCGGATCCCGCCGGAGGAACGATGCTGAAGCGCTTGCTGCCGCGGACGCTGCGCGGCCGGCTGCTGCTGGTGCTGATCGGCGCGACCGTGGCGGGCCTGCTGGCCATGGGGTTCGCCAACCAGGTGATGCTCAAGAAGTCCCTGATGGATCGGCTCGACGACCGGCTGCGGGAGATGTCCCGCCCGTGGGAGCACGGCCGCCCGCCGCCGGGGCCGCCACCGGGGCAGCGCGATCCGCACGACAAGCCGGACTGGTTGCCCACGGACTTCCGGGTGTTGCTGTTCGACGCGGACGGCAGGCTGGTGCGCATCGACGGGCCTTCCGCGAGCGACCCGAAGCGCCCGGTGATCCACCCCTCCGATCTGGAGCACGAGTTCGCGACCGTGCCGGACAGCCTCGGCGGCGCGAACTGGCGGGTGCGCACGGTGACGCTGCCGGACGGGAGCGTGCGGGCACTGGCGCTGACCACCGACAACGTCGGCATCCCGTTGCAGCTGCTGATGTTCATCGAGCTGGGCGTCGGCGCGGTCGTGGTGGCGGTGCTGGTGGTGGCCGCGTTGGTGACGGTGCGGCTGGGGCTGCGGCCGCTGACCCGGATCGAGCACACCGCCGACGCCATCGCCACCGGCGAGCTGGACCGGCGCATCCCGGACCAGGACCCGGGCACCGAGACGGGCCGGCTGGGCGCGGCGCTGAACACGATGCTCGGCCGCCTCACTTCCGCGTTGCAGCAGCGGGAGCAGTCCGAGCACCGGTTGCGCCGGTTCGTCGCGGACGCTTCGCACGAGCTGCGCACCCCGCTGACTTCGATCCGCGGTTTCGCCGAGCTCTACCGGCGCAGCGAGGACCCGGACGCGGAGACGGTGCGGATGATGATGTCCCGCATCGAAGGCGAGGCCGTGCGGATGAGCGATCTGGTGGAGGACCTGCTGCTGCTGGCCCGGCTGGACCGCGAGCGTTCCGTCGACCTGGTGGACGTGGACCTGGTGCCGTTGGCGCGCGACGTGGCGGGGGACGCGCGGGTCCGCGACGGCGATCGGGACATCGAGCTGGTCGTGCCGGAGCGCCCGGTGCGGGTGCTCGGCGACGGGCACCGGCTGCGCCAGGTGCTGACGAACCTCACGACGAACGCGCTGGTGCACACCACGCCCGGCACGCCGGTGCGGATCGAGGTCGAGCACGGTGCGGTGGACGACTCGGACGCGGTCGGTACGGGGGCGCCGGTCGAGCCGGGCACGGCGATGGTCGTGGTCTCGATCAGCGACCGCGGCCCGGGCATCGCGCCGGAGCACGTCCGCCGCATCTTCGACCGGTTCTACCGGGTCGACGACGGCCGGGAGCGTTCCGAGGGCGGCACCGGCCTCGGCCTGGCGATCACCGCCGCGATCGCCGAGGCGCACAACGGCCGCGTCGAACTCGCCGCGAACCCGTCCGGCGGCAGCACTTTCCGCCTGCTCATCCCGCTGAGCTGAGCACGCTGTTCCTCCATGAGTGAACGGACCGTTTGCCCAATCTATTGGGACCAACAGGCCGTTCACTCCGAGAGCAGTTCCGCTGATCGAGTGGCGACTCGGGAGTGTCGGGGAGTTCCGCGCGCGGATGTGCGCGAAGTGAGCGGACCGTACGATCAATCTTGCCGGGCGAACGGTCCGCTCACTCGGGGCTTCGCTCAGACCTTGATGGTCGGGTTGTGCAGGTCGAACCACTGGGACACGTCGAGGATCCGCTCGAACATGTTCCGCGTGTTGGTGTCCACTTCGGACGGATCGAGCCGGACCGCGGACCGCGCCCACTGCTCGTTCATCAGCTCCAGCGACCGGTCCCCGGTCGAGAGCAGGTCGGCGACCTGCTTCTGCAGCTCACCCGCGTACTTCGGGTCCTGAGTGGACGGATACGGGCTCTTCACCCGGTCCACCACCGACTTCGGCAGCACGTCGGAGGTGGCGTGCCGCAGCAGGCTCTTCTCCCGGTCGTCGAACGTCTTCAGCGACCAGGGCGTGTTGAACACGTACTCCACCAGCCGGTGGTCGCAGAACGGCACCCGGACCTCCAGCCCGACCGCCATGCTCAGCCGGTCCTTGCGGTCCAGCAGGCTGCGCACCATCCGGGTCAGGTGCAGGTAGCAGATCTCCCGCATCTTGGCCTCGAACGGGCTGTCGGTCTCCTTGCGCGGCATGGCCGCCACGGCCTGGTCGTACTCGGACTGGATGTAGCCGGGGATGTCCAGCCGCTGCGCGATGCCGGGGTTGAGGACCTCGTTGCCGTCGCTCTGGGCGTGCCGGGCCATCCCGAACGCCAGCCACGGGAAGGTGTTTGCCTGCTGCACCTGCGGGTCGTGGAACCACTTGTAGCCGCCGAAGACCTCGTCGGCGGACTCGCCGGACAGCGCCACCGTGGAGTGCTCGCGGATCTTCTTGAACAGCAGGAACAGCGAGTTGTCCATGTCGCCGAGCCCCATCGGCAGGTCCCGGGAGGCCACTGCGGCGCGGCGCACCGCCGGATCGGCCAGCGACTGCGGATCGAGCACGATGTCCTTGTGCTCGGAGCCGACGTGCTTGTGCACGTCCTGCACGTACGGCCCGTCCGGGGTGTCGCGCACCGGGTCGGGCACGAAGTTCTCGGTCTGGCCGACGAAGTCGACCGCGAAGCTGCGCACCGTCTCGCCCTGCTCGCGCAGCTGTTGCGCGGACAGCGCGGTCAGCGCGCTGGAGTCCAGCCCGCCGGACAGCAGCACGCAGCGCGGCACGTCGGCGACGAGCTGGCGGGCGACGATGTCGTCGAGCAGTTCGCGCACGTGCCCGACGCTGGCGTCCTGCCCGTCGGTGTGCTCGGCGACGTCGAGCTGCCAGTAGGTGTGCTCGCGCAGGCCGTTGCGGTCGAAGGTGACGATGGTGCCGGGCTTGACCTCGTGCATGCCCTGCCACACGGCCTTGCCGGGGGACTTGGTGAAGGAGAACAGCTCGCGCAGCCCGTCGGCGTCGACGACCTTGTCGACCTCGGGGTTGGCCAGGATCGCCTTCGGCTCCGAGCCGAACAGCACGCCGTTCTCGGTGGGCTGGTAGTACAGCGGCTTGATGCCCATCCGGTCGCGGATCAGCAGCAGCTGCTCGGTCCGGGTGTCCCAGATGGCGAAGGCGTACATGCCGTTGAGCTTCTCGGCGACGTCGGCGCCCCACTCCAGGTAGCCGTGCAGCACGACTTCGGTGTCGCTGTCGGTGTCGAAGTGGTGCCCGCGGCGGCGGAGTTCACCGCGCAGCTCGGAGAAGTTGTACGCCTCGCCGCTGTAGACCATGCCGACCTTGCCGTCGGGGGTCTGGACCTCCATCGGCTGGGTCCCGCCGGGCAGGTCGATGATCGCGAGCCTGCGGTGCCCGAGGGCGGCGTGCGGTTGGACCCAGGTGCCCGAGTCGTCCGGCCCGCGGCAGGCCATGGTCTCGCACATCGCGTCGATCACGGGCTGTTCCCGGGTCAGGTCTCGGCGGAAGTCGATCCAGCCGGAGATTCCGCACATCGCTGTGCTCCCTTCGCGGAGGTGTTTACTTAGCCAAGTTAACGAGATCGTTGCATCGTGGAAACCAAACATCCAGGTGAGGCGACGTGAGATCTCCCACGGATATAACTCGCTTACCAGGCAAAACACCCGAAACAATCGGGGCCGGAGCCGGTGACGCGATGTATGTCCGCCGTGCCCAACGCAGCATCAACACCGCGTCAAAGTGCCCGGAGGTGGCGTCAAGACCGCGTCATGAAGCTGTCCGGCCGGACCGCGGCGGGCTTGGGTGGAAGACGGCGGGCGCCACCGGGGCGCCCGGAGCCGAAGGAGCCTCGCGGTGGCGGATCTGGCCTTCGCATCGTTGTTGATCGGCGGATTCCTCGTGCTGGCGCTGATCCTGCGCGGTTTGGAGCGGTTGTGATCGCGGCCAACGTCGCGGGCGGAGTGCTCGCGTTGCTGCTCGTCGCCTACTTGTTGGTCGCGTTGATCCGGCCGGGGAGGTTCTGATGCCGACCGCCGGGTTCGCCCAGCTCGTGCTGCTGGTGCTGGCGCTGGTCGCGGTGCATCGTCCGTTCGGCGACTACCTGGCCCGCGTCTACACCGATCGCGGGCACTGGCGGGTGGAACGGGCGTTTTACCGGCTGCTGCGGATCGACGGCGATTCCGGGCAGCGGTGGACGACGTACGCGGCCGGAGTCCTCGGCATTTCGTTCGCGTCGATCGTGCTGCTGTACCTGATGCAACGGCTGCAACCGCTGCTGCCGCTGAACTTCGGGCGCGGCTCCGTGCAACCGGCGATGGCGTTCAACACCGCCGTCAGCTTCGCGACGAACACGAACTGGCAGTCCTACGTGCCGGAGCAGGTCATCGGGCACGCGGTGCAGATGGGGGGGTTGACGGTGCAGAACTTCCTCTCCGCAGCGGTCGGGATGGCCGTCGCGGTCGCGCTGGTTCGCGGTTTCACCCGCTCCGGTACCGACCGCATCGGCAACTTCTGGGTCGACCTGATCCGGGGTGTCGTGCGGGTGTTGCTGCCGATCGCGGCTGTGGCGGCGGTGCTGCTGGTGGCGCTGGGCGTCGCGATGACCTTCGCGCCCGCCCTGGTCGCTGTCGGGCTCGACGGGCGGGAGCAGGTGATCGCGACCGCCCCGATCGCGAGCCAGGAGGCGATCAAGGAACTGGGCACCAACGGCGGCGGCGTGCTCAACGCGAACTCCGCGCATCCGCTGGAGAACCCGAGCGGTGCCACCAACCTCGTGGAGATCTTCCTGATCCTGGTCATCCCGGTGAGCCTCACCCGTGCTGTCGGCACGATGGCCGGCGATCGGCGGCAAGGCCGGGTGCTGTTGTCGGTGATGGCGGTGTTGCTGCTGGTGTCGCTCGCGGTCACGTGGTGGGCGGAGGCGCACCCGAACGGCCAGGCGGCGCTGGCGGCAGGCGGTGCCTGGGAGGGCAAGGAAACCCGTTTCGGCCCGTACCTGTCGGCGCTGTTCGCGGTCGCCACCACCGGCACTTCGACGGGCGCGGTGAACTCGATGCACGACAGCTTCACCGGCCTCGGCGGCGGCGTCGTGCTGCTGAACATGCTGCTCGGCGAGGTGGCGCCGGGCGGTGTCGGCGCCGGGTTGTACGGGATCCTGGTGGTGGCCGTGCTCGCGGTGTTCCTCGCCGGGCTGATGGTAGGGCGCACGCCGGAGTACCTGGGCAAGAAGCTCGGCCGCCGCGAGATCACCGCCGCCGCGCTGTCGACCTTGGTGATGCCGGCGCTGGTGCTGCTCGGCGCGGGCACCGCCGTCGCACTTCCGTCCACGTCGGACGCCATGGCGAATCCGGGCCCGCACGGCCTGTCCGAAGTCCTCTACGCCTACGCCTCGGCGGCGAACAACAACGGCAGCGCCTTCGCCGGTCTCACCGCGACCGGTGACTTCTTCCAGGCCACGCTGGTGTTGGCGATGCTGCTGGGGCGACTCGTGCCGATGCTGGCGGTGCTGATGCTCGCCGGTTCGCTCGCGCGGCAGCAGCGGATGCCGCCCACCGCCGGAACGCTGCCCACCGGTGGCCCGCTGTTCGCCGGCCTGCTCGGCGGCACCGTCGTGCTCGTCAGCGCGTTGACGTTCGCGCCAGCGTTGGCGCTCGGCCCGATCGCGGAGGCGCTGTCATGACCGTCCTGGAACGCGGAGAAGCACCGGTTCGGAGTGCTCCCGCGGCGTTCGGCCCGCGGCAGCTGTGGGGTTCGATGCCGGAGGCGCTGCGCAAGCTGGACCCGCGCCATCAGCTCAAAAATCCCGTGATGTTCGTGGTGTGGGCGGGTTCGGCGCTGGTGACGGTGCTGAGCGTCGCCGAGCCGAGCGCGTTCGACATCGCGGTGGCGGTGTGGCTGTGGTTGACCGTGCTGTTCGCGAACCTCGCCGAGGCCGTCGCCGAGGGGCGTGGTCGCGCGCAGGCGGAATCGTTGCGCCGCACCAAATCCGAGGCGGTCGCGCGGCTGCTCACCCAGCACGGCGAGCAGCGGGTGCCCGGCGCCGAACTCCGCGTCGGCGATCGCGTAGTGGTCGAAGCGGGCGAGCCGATCCCCGGTGACGGAGACGTGGTCGACGGGATCGCCACCGTCGACGAATCGGCGATCACCGGCGAATCCGCCCCGGTGATCCGGGAGTCCGGCGGTGATCGCTCGGCCGTCACCGCGGGCACCACCGTGCTGTCCGACCGGATCGTGGTGCGGGTGAGCACCGCGCCCGGCGAGACCTTCGTGGACCGGATGATCTCGCTGGTCGAAGGCGCGAAGCGGCAGCGGACGCCGAACGAGATCGCGCTGACGATCCTGCTGTGCACGCTCACGGTGATCTTCCTGCTGGCGGTGCCGGCGTTGCAGCCGATGGCCGCCTTCTCCGGTTCGCTACTGCCGGTGA
>NZ_JAFRFW010000914.1:0-5065 GCF_017434145.1 Saccharopolyspora sp.
ACTGATCGTGCTCAGCGCGCTGCTGCTCCAGCGCGTCCAGTTCCGCGCGCGCGTTGCGCACTCGGCGCACTTTGTCGGCCAGTTCCCGACGCGCGGTCAGCGTCTGCTCGGCGGAGTCGCGCTGCCGAGCCAGCTCGGTGCGGTTGCGGCGGGCCTCGTCGAGTTCGGCGGTCAGCTGCTTCTCCCAGCCCTCCAACCAGATCCGCTGGTCGTCGCCGTCCTCCGGGTCCTGTCCTACGACCTGGGCGACCCGCGCCAGCACCTCCCGCGCCTGCTGGTTGTGCGCCTCCAGCGCACGGCCCCGTTCGCGCCTGCGTTGCACGAACCACTGCTCCACCGCGGCGAAGCGCTCGGTGCCGAACAGCTTCTCCAGCAGCTGTTCCCGCTCGGCGTTCTCGGCGCGCAGGAAGTTCGCGAACTCGCCCTGCGGCAGCATCACCACCTTCGTGAACTGGTGCACGGTCATCCCGAGCAGGCGCTGCACGGTCTGGTTGACGTCCGGGATGCGGGTGAGCCCTTCGGCCGGCTGCCCGCCGGGAACGTCGCCGAGCCAGGTCAGCGAAGCTTTGGCCTGCCGGGTGGTGTAGCCCTCGCCGCGTTGTTTGCGCTGCTCGTACTGGGGGCTGCGCTGGATCCGCAGCCGGTGGCCCTGCACGGTCAGCTCCAGCTCGATCGAGGTCGCCAGGTTGTCCGGGGCGGTGTCGCAGCGCAGCCGCTTGGCTTCGTCGCGCACGCCGGGCACCGAGCCGTAGAGCGCGAACGCGACCGCGTCCAGCAGGCTCGTCTTGCCCGCGCCGGTGTCGCCGTGCAGCAGGAACAGCCCGTCCGCGCCGAGGGCGTCGAAGTCGACCCGTTCGGTGCCGCGGTACGGGCCGAACGCGGAGACCTCCAGCCGGTGCAGCCTCATTCCCGCACCTCCGCGACATCCACCGCGCGCAGCGCTTCGGCCAGCAGCGAGCGTTCGCCCGTGGAGGGTTCGGCTCCGCGGCAGTCGGCGACGAAGCCGTCCGCCAGTGCCACGTCGTCCCGTCCGCGCACCGCCTCGGAGTAGTGCAGTTCGGCGGTCGCGCGCCCGCCCGCGGGTTTCCATTCCAGGTGAACCGCGTGCGGGAAGCGTTCCTGCAGCCTGCGCATCGCGTCCACCGGCCGGACCTCGTCGGTCAGCGTCACGGACAGGAAGCGATCCGCCAGCTCGGCGTGTTCCGGGTCGGTGAGCAGCTGTTCCAACGTGCCTTCGACGGTGCCCAGCTCGCGCGGCACCGGCAGCTCCCTGCGCTCCACATTGGACAGGCCAGGTGCGTCCAGGTCCACCAGCCACACCGATTTCCGTTGCCGCGCCTCGGAGAACGAGTAGGCCAGCGGGCTGCCGGAATACCGCAGGTGCTCGGCCAGTCGCTGCGGCCCGTGCAGATGGCCCAGCGCGACGTAGTCGACGCCGTCGAAGACCGAGCCCGGCACCTGTTCGACACCCCCGACGGCGATGGTGCGTTCGGAGTCGCTGGCGTCGCCGCCGGTGACGAAGCCGTGCGCGAGCACCACCGAACGCGTTCCGCCCGCTCTGGTGGCCAGGTCGGCGCGGATGCGGTTCATCGCCTCGGTGAGCACGGCGGTGTGTCCGCGCGCGGCGACCTCGGAGGCGCCCGCGACTCCGGCCGTGGCGTTCAGGGCCTGCTTGGCCGGATCCGGTTCCAGGTAAGGGATTCCGTAGCAGGCGACCGGACCGTGCTCGTCGTCGATCAGCACCGGCTGGTGCAGTTCGGAGATGCGGGTGCGCAGGTGCAGCCCCCCGGCCGCCGCGAACTCGGCGAACGCCCCGACGCGGGCGGCGGAGTCGTGGTTGCCCGGGGTGACCACCAGCTGCGCGCCCGCCGCCCGCAACCGGCCGAGGACCCGCACGCAGGTCTCCACGGCTTCACCGGAGGGCACCGCGCGGTCGTAGAGGTCGCCGGCCACGACCACGACGTCGACGTGCTCGTCCGCGACCAGGTCGGCCAGCCCGGACAGCACCGTTTCCTGCTCGGCGAGCAGGTCGCGGCCGTGGAACGTGCGTCCCACGTGCCAGTCGGAGGTGTGCAGCAGCCGCATGGAGGTCAAGTTAGCGGCGTCCACCGACAGCCGCGTCGACCCCCCAGGGCGCTTCGGCGTGTCGGCCGCAGCGGCGCCCGACACTCCCCGGCGTGTCGGATTCCGTTGCGCCGCAGGTGAAACCGGGTGCGACCGGCCGATCACGGAATGCCGCGGACGATCTCGCCCGGATCGTCGGTGCGGTGCGGAATGATCGGTGGCACCTGCAAGCCGAGAGGAGTTCGAGATGGGCACCGGCGTGCTGATCGCCGTCGTCATCGTGCTGATGCTGCTGTGCGCGGCGGCTCTGCTGCTGATCTGGCGGCTCTACACCGATTCCGCGCGCCGCGCGGACGAGGCGATGCGCATGGTGGAGGCGGAACGCGCCCGCGCGGTCGAGCAGCAGGCGGCGCTACGGCGCTACGAGGTGGCGTTCGCGTCCATCTCCGGCCGCGGCGAGCTGGGCGAGCAGGTCCTGGTCGAGACGGCGAAGTCGCTGGGACTGCGGGAAGGGATCCACTTCAGCGTGCAGACCGACCTCGCCGGCGGCGGTTCCGCGCGGCCGGACATGGTGCTCACCGTCGGCGGCGGGCGGCAGGTCCCGGTGGACGCGAAGGCCAGCCTCGCGGTGTGGGCCGAGGCGATGGACACCGACGATCCGCAGGAGCGCAGCGATGCGCTGCGGGTGCACGTGCGCAACATCCGGTCCCGCGCCACCGAGTTGTCCGGGAAGGGCTACCAGCGCTGGGCGGACGCGATCTACGGCACGATCATGTTCGTGCCGTCGGACGCGGCGGTGGTCACCGCGCTGGACAACGATCCGAGCCTGCTGTCGTGGCTGCTGGACAAGCGGGTCTTCCTGTGCGGGCCGACCGGTTTCGCCGTGCTGGCCTCGGCGGCGCTGTTCGCGGCGACCGAACGCACCATCGCCGAGGACATCGATCAGGTCCGCGCGCAGGCGGTCCGCGCGCAGCGCGCGGCCTCCGGCGCGGTCGAGGCGGTGAACCTCTCCAGCACCCACCTGCAGCGGTTCGTCTCCGCCCGCCGCCGCGAACTCGACGCGCTCGAGTCGTTCCGCGGCGCCGTGCAGCCGCTCGCGGAGAACGCGGGCAACGGCAGCAGCGAGCTCAACACGATCCGCAGGGAGGAGGACGGCCTGGTACCCACCGAACAAACCGACAACTGAACACGGCGAGCCTGGTCCGACACCGAGCTGGACGACCGCTTCACCGGCGCGGCACGATGCCGCGTCCCCGCGGAGCCCGTCGCGATTGGGTCCGTCGCGATCACCATTGGCAATTACTAGACCAGTCTCTATTAGTTTTGCCCATGGCGACGCGCGGCGAGACTCGAGCCCGGGTGCTGGTGACGGCACGCGAACTGTTCGGCAGGCAGGGCTTCCACGCGACCGGGGTCAACCAGGTCCTGGCCGAGGCGGGAGCTCCGAAGGGATCGCTCTACTTCCACTTCCCCGGCGGCAAGAACCAGTTGGCGGCCGAGGCGGTCGGGCAGGGCGCGGACGAACTGTGCCGGGTCATCGACGAGATCCTGGCGCGCACGCCGGATCCGGCGCAGGCCGTGCGGGAGTTCGCAGCTCTGCTCGCGGCGCGATTGGCCGATTCGGACTTCCTCGACGGCTGTCCGATCGCAACCGTCGCGCTCGATGCCGACGCGGACAGCGAGTCGGTTCGCACGGCGTGCGGGGCGGGCTACGACCGGTGGCTCGCGTCGATCCGCGATCATCTCGTGCAATCCGGCGAGGACACCGCGGCGGCCGAGGAGCTGGCGGTGCTCGTACTGTCCTCTGTGGAGGGTGCACTGCTGCTGGCGCGGACTCGCCGGGACGTGGCGCCGCTACGGCAGGTCGCGGACCGCATCGCAGCTCTGCTCGCGGCGGAGGGTCGGTGATGAAGCGAATCGACGCCTTCGTCACCGGCGGCACCGGGTTCATCGGCCGCTGGCTGTTGCCCGAGCTGACCGGCGGCGGCCGACGGGTGGCGGTGTTGCTGCGCGACAACCCGGACGGGCGCCACAGGTTGGCGGAACTGTGGGAATGGGTGGAAGCGCGGGGCGGCCGGAGCGACCTGCTGCACGGGCTGGCCGGAGATCTGACCCGTGATGATCTCGGGATGGACCCCGCTGACCTCGCGCTCGCCCGCACTGCGAGCCAGGTTTTCCACCTGGGCGCAGCGATGTCTTTCGGGCTGCCTGCCGAGCAGGCTCGGCAGGTCAACGTGCGCGGCTCCGAACGCGTCGCCGAACTGGCCGCCTCCGGCTCGAGCCTCGATCGGCTGGTGCTGGTCAGCGGGTTTCAGCACCGGCGCTCGAGCAAGCTCGCCACCAGCCGGTACCACGACTCCAAACTCACGGCCGATGCGCGCGTCCGCGACATCGCCGAAGCGACGGGCGTCCCGTTGACCAGGGTGCATCCGGCTTCGGTGACCGGGGATTCGCGCACCGGGCAGACCTCCCAGTTCTGGGGCTGGCCGGACCTCGTCCAGGCGCTGCACCGCGGACGGCTCCCGATCGTGCCGGGCGTGCGTGATCACCGGTTGCCGCTGGTCGCGGTGGACCACCTCGCGAAGTTCCTGGCCGGTGCGCCGGAACTCGCGGAGACGGCCGGCGGGCAGTACTGGCTGCTGCACGACACCCCGCCGCTGGCCGATCTGCTGCGGATCGTCGCGGACGAGCTGGGTGTCGCCACGCCGCGGCTGCGCGTGCCGATCCCGCTGGCCGCGATGAGCCTGCAGGCCGGTCTCGACCGCTGGACCGGGATCAGCGCCGAAGCGCTGACCTTCCTCACCGCGCAGGACTTGCCGGTCGCCGAAGCTCGCCGCGTCGAGTCGACGCTCGGATTGACCCAGCCGGACGTGGCGGAGCTGGCACGGGTCACGGCACGCTTCCTCGCCGATCACGGCTTCCGGCCGGCCGCGAGCTGAACGATCAGCGGGGAGGCCGCTCGCGCGAACGTGGCCTCGGCGTGCACCCGGGGCGCGGTTCC
>NZ_JAFRFW010000915.1:0-2702 GCF_017434145.1 Saccharopolyspora sp.
CGGCCGCCGGGCGCGGGTCGCGGCAGAACTCGGTCAGCGGCGCCAGCACCGACTCCCAGGTGAACCGCTCCCGCACCGCGGCGATCCGCTCGCGGCACGCCGCGGCGAACTCCGCGTCGTAGAGCACCCGCTGCAACGCCTCGGCCAGCGCGTCCGGGTCCTCGGCGGGCACCACCACGCCGAGCCCTTCCCGGCGCACCAGGTCCGCGAACGAGTCGCCGTCCGTGGTGACCACCGGCAGCCCCGCCCACAGGTAGTCCAGCACCCGGGTGCGGAAGGCGAACGTGGTCTCCACGTGCTCGAAGTGCGAAGTGACCCCGCAGTCGGCGTCGAGCAGGTAGTTCTGCCGCTCGCCGTAGGGCACCCAGGTCTCGTTGAAGAACACGTTCTTCCCGGTGAGCCCGAGGCTGCGGGCCAGGTGCCTGGTGCGCTCGGCCATCCCCATCTCCGGCACGTCCGGATTCGGGTGCTTCATGCCCAGGAAGAACAGCCGCACGTCGTGGTGGCGTTCGGCGAGGCGGTGCACCGCGTGCAGCAACGTCAGCGGGTCGAACCAGCTGTAGACACCGCCCGCCCACAGCACGACCTTGTCGTCGGCCCCGATGCCGGGCTGCGCGCCCTTGATCGCCGGCCCGGTGCGCCGCGGCGCCACCGGCGACAGACCGAACGGCACCACCTCCAGCAGCGAGCGCACCGTCGGGTCGGTGTCGTAGAGCCCGGGTGTGAGCCTGCCCAGCGAAGCGAGGTGGCCGAGCCAGAAGTGCCGCTGCCGCTGCGAGGCGCACAGGAAGAAGTCACCGCGCCGCAGCTGGGAGTTCAGCACCTTCGTCACCCCGCGCAGATCGGCCGCGCGGCGCTCGTCGTCGGTGTCCCGGCCCTGTTCCAGCAGCTCCAGGTGCATCGGGTCGTAGATGTCGCAGACCACGATCTTGGTGGAGTCGACGTGCTTGAGCGCGGGCACCATCTCCAGCACGTGCCCTTGCAGCACCACGATGTCGGCCCACTCGACGTGCGCGGCGAGTTCCCGCGGTTTCGCCGCCACCACGGGAAAATCGGACTCCGGCGGGTCGACGTGCGGGTTCGCGCTGACCAGCCGCACCCGGTGTTCGCCGCTGAGCACCTCGGCCATGTGCCAGGCCCGGATCGCCGGACCGGCCATCCGCTCGGCCACCGAATCCCCGGTGAGCACCGCGATGTTGCGCGGGCGCCCGAACACCTCTTCCAGCCCGAACACGTCCACCAGCACGTCGTGCGCGGCCAGGTAGCGCGGCAGCGGGTAGGCGGGCTCCATCGCCTTGCGCATCAACGGGACCAGGTCGGCGTCCGAACGCACCCGAGCCGCCTGCTCCACCTCGCGGGCCTGTTTGAGCTGCGGCAACAGCTCCACGAACCGGTCGATGGCGAGCATCCCCGCCAGCGCGTCCCGCGAGATCGGCACGTCGTCGGAGTGGTCCACCCCCTCCGGTCGCCGCGTCATCTCCAGCTGCTCCGGGTCGACCTCGCCGCGCGCGGTCGCCCTGCGCACCGCCAGCGCCATCGCCGCGGGCAACGCCTTCGCCAGCGTCTCTTCCGAGGCGTTCTTGTACAGCGCCGCCAGCGCGTTGCGTTCCAACAGGTAGTTCTCGCGCGCCGACGAGACCTCGCTCATCGACGCGTGGTGCCGGTGGTAGGCGACCGACCGCGGCTCGTACCGCACCCGCCAGCCGCGCAGGTTCAACCGCCAGCCCAGGTCGACGTCCTCGTAGAACATGAAGAACCGCTCGTCGAACCCGCCCAGCGCGGCGAACAGCTCCGCCCGCACGAACAGCGCCGAGCCGGTGCCGAACAGCACGTCGCGCGGGGCGTCGTGGCCGCCGTCGTCGGGCTCGCCCGCGTGCCGCTTATAGCCCATGCCGAACCAGGTGAGCCCGGCGTCCACGAAATCGACGTGCTCGCCGGAGAAGTCGAGGACCTTGCTGGCCACCGCGCCCGCCGTCGGCTCCGCCCGCAGCGCCGAAACCGCCGCGCGCACCCAGTCGCGGTGCGGCCGCGCGTCGTTGTTCAGGAACGCCAGAACCTGCCCCGCGGCCTCCCGCGCAGCCAGGTTGCAGCCGCCCGCGAACCCGAGGTTCTCGCCGGACTCGATCAGCCGGACCTGCGGCTGCGCCTCCCGAATGCGCTGCGCACTGCCGTCACCGGAAGCGTTGTCGACGCAGAGCACCTGCAGCCGCTCAGCCGGGTAGTCCAGCTCGTCCCGCAACGCGCGCAGGCACTCGATCGAGTCCTGCGCACCGCGGTAGTTCACCACGACCACGGAAACGACCGGCAGGGCAGACGAATCGGACAGCTCAGCCACACCCCAAGCCTGCCCTACGCGGCGGGCGCCCGTGCACAGCGCCCGCTGATCCCCGGTTTCTTCAGAGGTGTTGCTCCAGGAGTGAACGGACCGCTAGCCCGATCTATTGGGACCAGCGGTCCGTTCGCTCGCGCAGTCCGCTCACGATGCGCGGGTGTGTCGGCTGCGTGCCTGCACCAGCGCGCAAGCCGGGTTCCGCGAGGAGTGAACGGCCTGTTCGGCCAATCTATTCGGACCAGCGGTCCGTTCGCTCGGATCCGGGAGGCGGGTGTTCGCCCGACCACTTGGACCACACGGCGTGCCGCGCAGCGGCGGAGCCGTGTGCGCGGCGGGCGCGGAGCGCCGCGGGGGCAGTGGCAGCCACCTC
>NZ_JAFRFW010000916.1:0-2589 GCF_017434145.1 Saccharopolyspora sp.
CCAGCAGCAGCCAGGTGCGCGCGTCCGTCTCGATCACGTTCGGCGGGGTGCCGCGGGTGTGCTCCGGTCCGGCGACGCACTGCACGGCCGCGAACGGCGGTACGCGGACCTCGACGGTGCGGCCGGGCGCGACGGCTTCCAGGGTGCGCAGGCTCAGCTTCACCGCGGACGCGGTTTCCGCGCGGGACGGGCGCTGCGCCGCGTCTTCGGTCCAGGGGTCCGCCAGCCACGGCGCTACGGCGGCCACGGCGGCGCGCATCTCGTGCGGATCGACCCGTCGACGCGGAGGCATGGCGCAAGCTTACGAGCAGCACCGCAGCGCACGGTCCGGGCCGCCCGAAGATCACAACCAGCCGAGCTTGACCGCCTGCATCCCGGCCTGGAAGCGCGTCTCCACCCCTAACCGCGCGACCAGCTCCCGCACCCGCCGGTGCGCGGTGCGCGCGCTGAAGCCCATCAGCCGTCCGATCGTGTCATCGGTGGCACCGGAGGCCAGCAGCGACAGGATCCAGCGCTCTTCCTCGGAAGGCTGCTCGTCGCCGCTGATCACCCGCTCGCCGGAGGCGAACGGCGCGGCGAACCGCCACAGGTCCTCGAAGATCCGCATCACCGCGACCAGCAACGCCGAGTGCCGGATCACCACCGCGCTGTCCACGGTCTGCTCGGTGGTGGTCAGCGGCAGCAGCGCCACCTCGTTGTCGACCAGGATCATCTTCGCGGGAGCGACGTGCACGACCCGCGCCTGCTCGCCCAGCGAGACCAGCTTGGCCGTCAGCTCCAGCTGCGGCGGGCGCGCCAGCGCCGCCCGGTCGTAGAGCACCTGGTACTCGACGCCTTCGGCGAGCTTGCGGGACTCCAGCGAATCCAGCGCTCCGGTCGCGGCGTAGGGCGGTTTCGCCACGCCCTGCACCAGCTCTGTCGCGCTGCGCTGCAACTCGTAGGCGGCCCATCCGACGCGGCGCGCACCGTGCACGACCTGCAGGACTCCGCCCGCTCCGGACCGCGCCTTGGCGACCCGGGCGACCGAGGCCACCGCTTCGCGCGCCTCGGCCTGGGCTTGCACGGCCTGTTCGGCGACCCGCGGGGCCGCCCGATCCGGCGTGCGTTCAGGCGCCTCGGTGAATCCGGACAACACGGCACAACCTTCCATGACGCGCCCGGACAACTCCGGTCTGGACCAGTGTTGCTGCGAGCATCGAGCCGGTCCCCTCCTGGGAGGGAACGTATGCACCGGGAGACCCGGCTGGGAACCCACTTTTGCGGGATGACGACGTTCGACCTTCGGCTAACCCCGTTCGGCGGCGGGAATTCATCCCCCGAATGCAGCAGCGCAGGCACATTTCCGGCACCGCTTCAGCGCGCGGCGCACCGGTTCCGCCGGGAACGGCACGGCGGGCCTTTCCTCAGCAACGAGGAACGGCCCGCCGAGGTGACGATTCACATTCACAGTTCTCCGGTTTGCAGCAGATCCGGGGTCGTACCCCCCGGCGCCCCGTTGATGACGCCTGCCGCGGCGGTGCCCTGCAAGCCCGAGATCACGTCCGCCGGAGCGGCGTCCGGATCGGCCTCCAGGAAAAGCGCGCCGACACCGGCCACGTGCGGGCTGGCCATCGACGTGCCGCTGAGCGTCGCCGTTCCGCCGCCGGGCGCGAGCGAGAGGATGTCCACACCGGGCGCGTAGCCCTCGACCGTGGCGCCGAAGTTCGTGAACTCCGCGGAGGAGTCGTCGCGATCCGAAGCCGCCGTGGTGTAGACGCCCTCCGCGCTGGCCGGCGAGGTGTTCTCCGCGTCCTGCGACTCGTTGCCCGCCGCCACCGCGAGGAACACGCCGGAATCGACCAGCCCGGTGGCCGCCTCGTCCAGCGCCGGATCCTTCGCACCGCCCAGCGACATGTTCGCCACCGAAGGGCCGTCGGCGTTCTGCGCCACCCAGTCCATGCCCGCGACGATGTCGGCGGTGGTGCCGCTGCCGTTGTCGTCGAGCACCTTCACCCCGACCAGCTCGGCCTGTTTGGCGACCCCGTAGGTGGCGGAGCCGATGGTGCCCGCGACGTGCGTGCCGTGGCCGTTGCCGTCGGTGCCGTCGCCGCCGGTGGCGTCGTGGCCGACTGATGCGCGGCCCTGGAAGTCCGGGTGATCCTGGGCGATCCCGGTGTCGATGATGTAGGCGGTCACGCCCGCACCGGTGCCGTTGGTGTCGTACTGGCCGTCCAGCGGCAGGTTCGGCTGGTCGATCCGGTCCAGGCCCCACGAGCCCGCAGCGGCCGGGGCGGGGCTTTGCACCTGGGCGTGGAAGTTCTGCGAGACGCCTTCGACGTCGTTGCTCTCGCGCACGCGCTGCAGCTGCTGCGGGCTGAGCGTGGCCGAGAAGCCGTTCAGGCTGTGCGTGTAGAGGTGTTCGGCGCGCACGCCGAGCTCCCCGGCGACGGCCGCGGCGTCCTGGCCGTCTTCGAGGTTGACGATGTAGGAGTCGGCGGTTCCGTCCGCCGAGATCACCTGGTCTTCCGGGTGCGTGGTCAGCGGTGCGAGGGTCTGGTCGGGTGCGGCGCTCGCGGGAGCTCCGGCGAACGCGAGCGCGGCGGCCGCGAG
>NZ_JAFRFW010000917.1:0-2612 GCF_017434145.1 Saccharopolyspora sp.
GGACCTACTGGCCGTCGCTTCCCGGACGCCTCGGGCGTCCAGTGCTGCACCACCCGGGGAGGTGGTGACGGCGGTCGTTCCCGTTCACCGCTGCGGGGCAGTCCCGGATTCGCACCAGGTTCCCTGTTGTCCCACCGGGCACCCCGGTGACCATCAGCGCGGCCACACTACATGTTGGGCCGAGTCCTCTCTCGCACCCCAAGACCCCGCGTGTCGCCGCCCGCCGCCGATGACCGGCCGCCCGCCCCGCCGTCACCGCACCCTGCTCCTGGCCGTACCCGCACCCTGCCCGACACGCCCGGCCATCCGCCGCACATCTCCGAGTGAACGGACCGCTCGACCAATCTAGCCGGACCAACAGGTCGTTCACCCGGATCGAAGCTGCTCGGAATGGGGATGTGCGGGCGTGTCGGGCGCGCGGCAACTGCCGGGTTCGCGAGGAGTGAACGGACCGCTCGACCAATCTAGTGGGACGAACAGGCCGTTCACTCCGAAAAGAGAGGGTGGTTTCGGGGGAGGGGTGGCGGCAGAATGTCCGGTGGATCACTGGTGGGTGGGAGGACAATCGGATGCGCGCATGTCGCGTGCGCAGCGCCGCCGTCGCGGTCGCCGCGTGCTTGGTCACCTTCGGAACGGCGCTGCCCGCGCAGGCAGCGCCCGCCGACACCGAGGTGCGGTTGATCACGTTCAACGACCTGCACGGCAACCTCGCGGCGCCGTCCGGATCATCCGGCGAGGTCGAGCTGGCGGACGGGACGAGCGTCCCGGCGGGCGGTGCCGCCTACCTCGTCGCGCACATCGACCGGCTGCGCGCGGAGGTGCCGAACTCGCTGGTGCTCTCGGCCGGGGACAGCGTGGGCGCATCGCCGGTGGAATCCGCGCTGTTCCACGACGAACCGACCGTCGAATTCCTCAACTCGCAGGACGTGCGCGCCCAAGTCGTCGGCAACCACGAATTCGACGAGGGCTACCCCGAGCTGCAGCGGATGCAGCGCGGCGGGTGCCACCCCGAGGACGGCTGCGCGTTCCGGGATTCCTTCGACGGTTCCGATTTCCCGACCCTGGGTGCGAATGTGTCCTTTGCGGACGGTAGGCCCGCGCTGCTGCCGTTCACCGTGCAGCGCTCCGGCGGTGTGCCCATCGGGATCATCGGCGTGACGCTGCACGACCTGCCGCAGTCGGTGAGCCCGGACGCGGTGGCGGGCCTGGAGTTCGGCGACGAGGTCGCCGCCATCGACCGCACCGCCGAAGCGCTCGACCGACTCGGGGTCAAAGCGCAGGTCGTGCTGATGCACCAGGGCGACGAAGCCGCAGGCGGCGGGCCGGATTCCTGTGCGGTGGCCCCGGAAGGACCGGCCACTCGCGTCGCGGCGGCCGCCTCGCCGAAGGTCGACGCGCTGTTCACCGCGCACAGCCACCAGCAGTACAACTGCACCGTCGACGACCCGGCCGGCGATCCGCGCCCGGTCGTGCAAGGCGCTTCCTACGGGCGGCTGCTGTCCACGATGGACCTGAGCATCAACCACCGAACCGGCGACGTCGTGCGGGACAAGACCAAGGCGCGCAACGAAATCGTCAGCCGCGACATCGCACCCGACCCGGAAACCGCCGCGCTGGTCGACGAAGCCAAGACCAAAGCCGCCCCGATCGCGAACCGCGAAGTGGGCACCGCCACCGGCGACTTGAGCCGCGATCCCGCGCCGTCCGGGGAAACCACGCTCGGCGACCTCATCGCCGACGCCCAGCTGGAAGCCACCAAGGGGGCCGGCGCGCAGGTGGCGCTGACCAACCCCGGCGGAATCCGCGCCGACCTGCCGCACCGGTCGTCGGCGAACGGCGAAGGTGACGGCGTGATCACCTACGGCGAAGCGTTCGCCGTGCAGCCGTTCGGCAACACCATGCAGACCATGACGCTCACCGGCGCGCAGTTGAAGAACGTGCTGGAGCAGCAGTGGCAGGGCGACGGCGCGACGATGCTGCAGATTTCGTCCACTTTGCACTACGCCTACTCGGAATCCGCGCCCGCCGGGTCCAAGGTGTCCGATCTGGCCATCGCGGGCGAACCCGTTGATCCGGGCGCGACCTACCGCGTCGCGGTGAACAACTTCCTGGCGGGCGGCGGCGACGGCTTCAGCGGCTTCACCGAGGGCACCGACGTGACCGGTGGCCCGGTCGATCTGGACGCGCTGCTGGGATACCTCGGCGCGCACCCGGGCATCGTGCCGCCGCCTGCGGACCGGATCACCGCCACCGGGTGAGCCGGTGGACGCGCTGCAGGAAACCGTCGCCGGTGCGCGCGCCGCACTCGCGCAGCGCGCCCGCGGCGGGGCGGCGCTGGGCACCGCGCCGGGCGGGCGGGACCGGGCGAAAGGTTACTTCCGGGCGATGCTGGATTGCGTCGTGTGGCTGCTGACCGAGCGAGCAGGAACCGCGCGACCGGTCAGCTACGCGTTGGCACGCCGGGTGATCGCCGGCGAAATCACGCCGGAGGAGGCGCTAGCCCTGCACGTCGGCGAGCCGGTCGATGCGGGTGAGTAGCTCCGCGGCGTCATCGCGGGCCGCGTGCTGCCGGTCCGCCAGCTGCGCCGACCACGCGCGCAACCCGGCAAGCC
>NZ_JAFRFW010000918.1:0-2202 GCF_017434145.1 Saccharopolyspora sp.
GCAGCATGGTTTCGCTGACCAGCACGCCCCAGCCGGTCGTGCCGGGCGCGCGCCACGGCAGCGGGCGGGCCTCGGCGGCGAACCAGTCGATCAGCTCGGTGGGGTCCCAGGCGGTCGTCGTCATCTCGGCACCGATCCTGCCAGGCGCGCGCCGGAGCTCCCGGGGCGCCCCGGAACCGGCCGCGTACCGGGGCAAGACCACACGAACGGACTGATCTTGCTGCCTGAACGGCGGTACAAATACGCCTGATCGGGTGATCATCGATTGGTCGGCTCAGCGGGATCACCGGGTTACTGTCGGACCGTGCTGGATCCCATCGGACCGCGTCGCCCCGAGGTGTACTGGCGCCGCCGAGCGGTGGCGTTCGGTGCGGTCCTGCTGGCGATCGCTCTCGCGGTGTGGGGCGTGATCGCGCTGGCCGGAGCGCTCGTCCCGGCAGCATCGCAGCAAGCCGGAACGCACGGGGGCGCCCCGCCGCCGCAGGCCGCCGCGCCACCCGCGGCTCCACCGGCGTGCGGCGACCGGGACCTGCGGATCACCGCGGAGCCGGTGCGCCCGGAGATCCCGGCAGGCGAACCGGTCGGGCTGCGCATGGTCATCACCAACACCGGCCCGGTGGACTGCGTCCGGGACACCGGCCGGATGCTGCGCGAGGTCGTGGTGTCCACTGCGGACGGCAAGCGCTTCTGGTCGAGCAACGACTGCCAGACCGAATCCAGCAACGAGATGCCGGTGCTGGCCCCCGGTGAATCCGTCCGCAACGAACTCGAATGGACCGGCGTCGCCTCCACCCCGGAAGCATCGCCCGAGCAGTGCGCCGCCAAGCGCGAAACCGCTCCCGCGGGCGACTACGTCGTCGGCGCCCGCCTGGGCGGCCTCATCAGCCAGCCAACCCCGTTCCGCCTCACCTGACCCCGTTCATCGTGGGTGAACGGACCGTTGGTCCGAATAGATTGGTCGAACGGTCCGTTCACCCGCTGAGGCTGGCGCGTGCGGGAGAGGCTCAGTTCGAGCGCAGCGACTTGAGGGCGGTTTGCAGGTCGGGCACGACGGTGGCCTTGATCCCGGAGGGGAGCCTGCCGGAATCCGGCGGCACCAGCGCGCGGTCGAAACCCAGCCGCTGCGCCTCCGCGAGCCGCCTGCCCACCGCGTTCACCCGGCGGATCTCCCCGGCCAGCCCGACCTCGCCGACCACCACCATGTTCGGCGGCAGCGGAACGTCCATGGCCGACGATGCGATGGCCAGCGCCACCGCCAGGTCCGCGGCCGGCTCGGTGACCTTCATGCCGCCGACAGTGGCCGCGAACACCTCCTTCTCGCCGGTGCGGACCCGGCCGCGCTTTTCCAGCACCGCCAGCGCCATCGACACCCGCGCCGAGTCCAGCCCGCTCACCGCCCGGCGCGGGATCTGCATCTGGGTCGGCGCGACCAGCGCCTGCACCTCCGCCAGCAGCGGGCGCTTGCCCTCGACCATGACCGTCACCGCGGTTCCCGGGACCGCAGCCTCCTGGCGGTTCAGGAACAACCCGGAGGGATCGGCCACCTCGGCGATCCCGTCGTCGCGCTGCTCGAAGCAGCCGACCTCGTCGGCCGGGCCAAAACGGTTCTTGATTCCGCGCAGCATCCGCAGCGACGAATGCCGGTCGCCCTCGAAGTTGAGCACCACGTCCACCAGGTGTTCCAGCGCGCGCGGTCCCGCCACCGCGCCGTCCTTGGTCACGTGCCCGACCAGCACCACCGGCAGCCCGCGTTCCTTGGCCAGCGCGACCAGGCCGGAGGTGACCGCGCGGACCTGGGTGACCCCGCCCGGCGTGCCGTCCACGTCCGGCGACTGCACGGTCTGCACCGAGTCGATGATCAGCAGTCCGGGGCGGATGGCGTCCACGTGCCCGAGCACGGCTCCGAGGTCGGCCTCCGAACCGAGGTAGAGCTCGGGGTGCAGCGAGTCGGTGCGCTCCGCGCGCAACCGCACCTGGCCCGCCGATTCCTCACCCGTGACGTACAGCGAAGGGCCGCCCGAACCGGCCGCCGCCCAGCGGTGCGCGACCTCCAGCAGCAGCGTCGACTTGCCCACTCCCGGCTCCCCGGCCAGCAGCATCACCGCGCCAGGCACGATCCCGCCGCCGAGCACCCGGTCCAGCTCGGCGATGCCGGTCGGCACCTGCCGGGCCGAGTCCAGGTCCACTTCGGCGATCGGGCGC
>NZ_JAFRFW010000095.1:0-4817 GCF_017434145.1 Saccharopolyspora sp.
CCTGCAACGCGCGCTTGAAGATCCCCGGGAACGCCAGCACGGTGTTGATCTGGTTCGGGAAGTCGCTGCGCCCGGTCGCGACCACCGAGGCGTGCCGCCGCGCGACGTCCGGGTGCACCTCGGGGTCCGGGTTGGACAGCGCGAACACGACCGCGCCCGGCGCCATGGTCGCGATCAGATCCTCCGGGATCTGCCCGGCGGACACGCCGATCAGCACATCGGCGCCGTTCAGCGCCTCACCCAACCCGCCGGTGACACCGCGCGGGTTGGTGTAGCCGAGCAGCTCCTGCTTGATCGGAGTGAGGTTGTCCCGACCGGAATGCAGCACCCCGCGCGAGTCCAGCACGACGATCTCGCCGACCCCCGCGGTGTGCAGGATCTCCGCGCAGGCCACGCCCGCGGCACCCGCCCCGGAGATCACCACGCGCAGCGAGCTCAGCTCGCGGCCGGTGACCTTGCAGGCGTTGCGCAGCGCGGCGAGGGTGACCACGGCGGTGCCGTGCTGGTCGTCGTGCATCACCGGGCAGTCCAGCGCCTCGATCAGCCGCCGCTCCAGCTCGAAGCAGCGGGGCGCGGCGACGTCCTCCAGGTTCACCGCACCGAACGAGGGCCGCAGCCGCACCAGCGTCTCGACGATCTCGTCGACGTCGGTGGTGTCCAGCACCAGCGGGATGGAGTTCAGCCCGCCGAAGCTCTTGAACAGCGCCGACTTGCCCTCCATGACCGGCAGCGATGCCCGCGGCCCGATGTCGCCCAGCCCGAGCACCGCGGTGCCGTCGCTGACCACGGCCACCAGGTCCTGGGTCCAGGTGTAGCGGTCGGCGAGGGTCTGATCACCGGAAATGGCGCGGCTGACGTCGGCGACGCCGGGCGTGTAGGCGATCGAGAGATCGCGCGGGCTGGACAGCGGCGCGGTCACCTCGACGCCGAGCTTGCCGCCCTCGTGCGCGCGGAAGATCTCTTCGTCGGTGAGTTCGGTACCGCCGGGGGAAGTGGAAGTGTGGTCGTTCACAGTGGTCACGGCGTCCCTCCTGTTGCCATGGCCTGCGGGACGGGCGACGGAGCCCGGTCCCGGAGCGAATGGGTGGCGGCGAGCCACCCGGCGACGCGCCTGCCTGGCTGGTTCCGGCCACGGCGGGCGTCGGAGACCGGTCCCGGTCGTCCTGGTGCGGACGGCGGACCGGTGGACGCTGCGGTTCGTCCAGTGTGCCAGCAGCGCCGATGACTGTCTGCGACCAGGGTCACAGACTTGATCGAGCAGCCGGGTGTAACGACTGCGGTTTCCGGTCGAACCTTCGCAGCACGGCAAGATTTCCGGATTTTCCCGCCGAACCCCGTCCGCGGTCCACCCCCGCGAGACCGCGGACCACACCGCACGCAGCGACCGGCGCGGTCATAGAGTGCCCGCCGTGCGAGTTCGCTCCTTCGAGATCAGCGGTGTGCACGAGTTCACCCCGAAGTCCTTCCCCGACCACCGCGGCCTTTTCGTGGCGCCGTTCCAGGAGTCGGCGTTCCTGGAAGCCGTCGGCCACCCGCTGCGGCTGGCGCAGACGAACCACAGCGTTTCCGCGCGCAACGTGATCCGCGGCGTGCACTTCGCGGACGTGCCGCCCGGGCAGGCCAAATACGTGTACTGCCCGCAGGGTTCGCTGATCGACGTGGTGGTGGACATCCGGGTCGGGTCCCCGACGTTCGGGCAGTGGGCCGCGGCGAAGCTGGATTCCACCGAGTACCGCGCGCTCTACACCGCCGAAGGACTCGGCCACGCCTTCCTGGCGCTGGAGGACGACACGGTGCTGGCCTACCTGTGCTCCACGCCGTTCAACCCCAGCGCGGAGCACGGGATCGCGCCGCTGGACGCCGAACTCGGGCTGCCGTGGGAGCACTACCTGTCCGGCGAGCCCGTGCTCTCCGAGAAGGACCGGGCCGCGCCCACGCTCGCCGAAGCCGCCGAACGCGGACTGCTGCCCGCCTACGAAACGTGCCAGGCGCGCTACGCGGAACTCCGCGAGCAGCACGCCGCCCGGTCCTGAACCTCAGAAGTCCTCGGCGAGAACCCGTTCCACGTTGCGCTCGGCGAGCGCGGTGATGGTGACGAACGGGTTCACCCCGGTCGAACCCGGGATCAGTGAGCCGTCCGTGACGTACAGGTTCGTGCCGCCGCGCACCCGCCCGTAGTCGTCGGTGGCGTGGCCGAGCACGCAGCCACCCAGCGGGTGGTAGGTGAACCGGCTCTCGAAGGCCCGGTCGTCGCCGAACAGGTCGTGCCGGTACGCGGTGCCGTTGGCCCGGTTGATCCGGTCGAACACCGCCTTCGCAGCGTCGATCGACGGCTGGGTCTGGGATTCCGTCCACCGCAGCTTCGCCGAGTCGCTCGCGGCGTCGTAGACGAACCGGCCGCGTTCCGGGTTGCGGGTGATCGCCAGGTACAGGCTCGCGAACGTCTCGACCCCGGCGGGCACCGGTGCGATCTCGGCGAACACCGGGTTCACCGGGTCGTCCCAGTTGTCGATGCCGAGCGCGGGCATTCCGGACTGGACCATCCCGGTCGCGTTCCACGGGTGGTTGGCGCGGCCGAGCATCACGTTGCCGTTGTTGCCCCACTGCTCACCGATGGCGTCGGAGAGCTCGGGCAGCGCACCGGTTTCCCGGGCGCGCAGCAGCAACTCGGTGGAGCCGACGCTGCCCGCGCCGAGGAACAGGTGCTTGCAGGCGATCTCGCTGGTACCGCGGGACTCGCCGAGCTCGTCAATGCGCTCGATGGTCAGCACGTAGTTCCCGCCCGGCTCGCGGCGCACCGACCGCACCTGCGTGAGGGTCTGCAACGTCACGTTGCCGGTGCCGAGCGCCGCGGGGATGTAGCTCTTGTCCAGGCTGCGCTTGCCGTGGTTGTTGCCGTAGATCACTTCGGAGGCCAGCGCGGACTTCGGCACTTCGCCGGCCTCTTCCCGCCGCATGTAGTCGAAGTCGTAGACGTTGGGCACGAACGCCGTGCGGAACCCGGCCGCGCCCGCCTGCTGCCGGGAAAGCCGCGCGTAGCGGTAGGACTCGCACTGCTCGAACCACGAGCGGTCCACCGAGTTGGTGCCCAGCATCCGGTTGGCCCGCGGGAAGTACCGCGCGTACATCTGCTCGGCGTCCACCTGCGGCAGGATCTGCTCGAAGTAGTCCCGCCGCGGTGTCACCGCCATGCCGCCGTTGACCAGCGAGCCGCCGCCGACGCCGCGTCCGGTGTAGACCGACATCTCGTCGAAGTGGACCTTGTCCAGCACGCCGGCGAACGGCTTGATGTCGCGGTTCGCCAGGTCCAGCCACAGGAAGCTCGCCAGCGGTGCCTCGGTGCGGTTGCGGAACCACATGCTGCGGTGATCCGGGGTCAGCATCGAGGAGAAGATCGTGCCGTCGTCGGCGGCGGTGTTCCAGCTGCGCCCCATCTCCAGCATCAGCGTGGAAACGCCGGCTTCGCCGAGTCGCAGCGCGGTGACCGCCGACCCGTAGCCGGATCCGACGACGACGGCGGGTACGTAGGAGCGTTCGGCGGCCTTCGCGGGGCGGGTGGAGACTGTGCCGATGCCGAGCGCGGCGGCCGTCTGCAGCGCCGCGAGCCCGAGCATGCGCCTGCGGGTGAAACTCATGGAGCGTGAGCATGCAGTCCCGCAGCGCTACTGTGAACCCTGTTTACGTAAACGATGTAAAGAAAGTGAACGCCGATCACTCTGCCTGCGCACGACGCATTCGCCGCGGTTTCGGCCACAACCGACAAACCACCACGCCGAACACCCGCGCAGGCCCGAGCGACCGCGAGTCGGTGGACGCTCCCGCGTTGTCACCCCGCACGTGCCAACCGCCGCCGTCCTCGCGCAGCGCCCGCTTCACCGACAACTGCTCCGGCCGCGCATCCCACCGCACGAGCACCACGTCGCCCGGCTTCGCCGGTGCTCTCGTGCGCACCACGACGACGTCCCCGTCGTGCAGCGACGGCACCATCGAGCCACCCCGCACCAGCACCCGCCGCCAAGGCCAGCGGTCCAGCCGCGACACCACGTCACCTCCCGTTCGAACCGGGCGCGCGCCCGCCTGCGGAGCCCGCCCTCCAGGAAGACGTCCCGGATCTTCGAGAGTAGGGTCACGCCCGTCGGAGCATTCACTGTCAGGGAGGAATGATGGGTCTACTGTCCCGAATCCTCAGCCCCAAGCTGGAGGCGACCGCGCACTGCGACCTGCCGTGCGGCGTGTACGACCCGGCGCAGGCGCGGATCGAGGCCGAGTCGGTCAAGGCGATCCAGGAGAAGTACCAGAACAACGAGGACCAGGAGTTCCGCACTCGCGCGATCATCATCGCCGAGGAACGCTCCGAGCTGGTCAAGCACCACCTGTGGGTGCTGTGGACGGACTACTTCAAGCCGCCGCACTTCGAGAAGCACCCGCAGCTGCACGAGCTGGTCAACAAGGCCACCAAGGCCGCTGGGGCGACCGGCACCAAGGGTTCGATGGACCCCTCCACCGGGCAGCAGCTGCTGGACTACATCGCGGAGATCGACAAAATCTTCTGGGAGACCAAGAAGGGCTGAGCTCCCGGTAGCGACCAAGGCGCCGGCCGGCGGGAACGCACCCGTCCGGCCGGCGTCTTTTCGTGCACCCGGCGCACCTAGACTTCGGGGTGTGGCGGAATCGGCGCAGCACCGGATCTTCGTCCTGCGGCACGGCGAGACCGAGTGGTCCAGCACCGGCAGGCACACCGGGCGCACGGACGTGCCGCTGACCGGACGCGGCGAACGGCTCGCGCGGGCGGCGGGCAAGACCCTCGCGGACCTGCG
>NZ_JAFRFW010000919.1:0-6012 GCF_017434145.1 Saccharopolyspora sp.
CCGGAGTCGGCTCCGCCGTCGGCGCCGCCGTCGTGCTGTCCCGGTGTGCCGCGACCCGCTCCGGAATCGGCCGGACCCTCAGTGCCGCCGCTGCCCGTGGTCCGCATGTCATCGTCGTCGAGTGCCACTGACAACCTCCTCGCGTCGTGTGCACCGAAGTGGTGCCCTTTTCGAATACCCGGGGCGCGCGTTGGCTATGCCGCAGCACGGCGGACAAGCGCCTCCGGCACGTCGACTCAACGGTCGAGCGCCGCTCAGAACTAGGGCGCCAGTGAACGGAGGTTCTCGGCGAATCCCGCAGGGGCCCGTCCGTGCAAGCGCGCGCTGGTACGCACAGGTTCTTCGACGGTCGCCAGTATCCGGAAGTTCCGCCTGTGCAAGCGGGTGAGCAGGCCCGCGTCCTCTCCCGTCGCCAAGGGTGGGAAACCCCCCACTCGCAGGTATGCGTCCGCGCGCACGCCCAGGTTCGCTCCGTGCGCGTGTGAATGCCCGGCTACGGGGCGGTAGTGGCGCTCGAAGGCGTCGTGCAGGTTTTCGTCGGCGATCCGGACCGTCCCCGCGACCGCGTCCCAGCCGCTCGCCGCAGCCTCGAGCTGAGCGACCAGCCAGTTGAGCGGTACGACGGAATCGGCGTCGGTGCAGGCGATCCACACCCCGTTGCTGCCCCACCGGCGCAGCATCGCCTCCGCGCCCACGGCCCGCGCGCGACCGACGTTGGATCCGTTGATCGGCAACGTGAACGCGCCGCCGTGTGCTGCGCGGCGCGCGGTGCTGTCCGTGCATGCATCCGCGACGACGAGCACTGCGAACGACACGTCGGTGGGCAACTGGCTCGCCGCAGCCCTGACCGACCGGACGCACTCGGCGATGGTGTCCTGCTCGTTGCGCGCTGGAATGATGACGGCGATGGCGCGTGGTGTCCGGTTCATCTGCCGCCTTGCTCGTTGGTCGTGACGAGGTCGATGACGAAATCCCGTTCGCTGTAGCAGCCGAGCGGCACGAACCGCCGGTCAGCACGTAGTTCGTCGTGCACCGTGTCGCCGTTGCAACAATGTTCTGCGCATGCCGGGCGCCAGTGCACGGCGACGAGGGTGCCGCCGCGCTGCAAGCCTGCCGCGGCCGCCGTCCACAGTGCACGGCGGTCGTTCGCGCACAGGTCGTAGGCGAGTTCGCTGACGACGATCAGGTCGAACGTCGATTTCGGCCAGTTGCCGGGAACCGCGCCTTCTTCCACGGTGACTCCGGGCTTGGGAGCCAGCCGCCGACGCGTGGTCTCGACGGCACGATCATCGATGTCCCAGCACAACAACCGGCCACAACGGCGAGAAAGCACTTCGGACAGTATCCCGATCGAGCAGCCCGGTTCGAACGCGTTGTTGTAGTGCTCCCGCGGGAGCAGCGCTGTCGTGCAAGCGTACTTTCGCCGCTCGTACCAGCTGTCGGAGAGCTGCCACGGGTCGGTGCTGGCCTGATATTTCGCCGCGAAGTAGGCGGCGCCGAGCGATTCCTCCGCTTGTCCGGTGCTCATACGAAGAACACCTCGAACTCGCGCAGCAGCCGGTCCAGCGCGTAATCGGGTAGCACCGGCCGGTCCTCGGGGCATGCCGACAACGGCTGCGTCTGCGAAACGAATTCTCCTGCCGCGAAACGCTTGGCCGCTGCGAACTCGGTCTCCAGCGCGACCGATCGGGCGCGATGCCAGGGAACCCGCGGGTCGGCGGGCGCAGCCCAATGCCACATCCAAACCGGGTAGCAGGCGTACCCGCATCCGGCGATGCCGGCCGCGCGGCGTGCTGCCCTGCCGACCGCTTCATGGTCGGGATGACCGTCGCCCGGCCATGTCGCCAGCAATAATGTGTCTGGTGTGGACAGTCGGGCCAGCGCGGAGGTGAGTGCTGACTCGCTGCCGGCTACTTCGCCGTCGCCGACGATCAGCCGTACGACCCGCCGGAAATCCAGCCCGAGCCGCGCCCATGCCGCTTCGCTTTCGGCGCGGCGTTGGTGCGCCATCGCGTCGACCGACCACGTTGGACTGTCCGGGTGGGACCGTTCACCGTCGGTCACGGCGACGAGCGTGATCGCGGAAGCGGCGCGCGCCCATCGAGCCAATGTTCCGCCTGCGCCGAGCACCTCGTCGTCCGGGTGCGGCGCGACGACGATCACTTCTTCCGGCATCGTGTCGAGACGCCGGGAAGGGCACAGCTGCGGCCAGCGGCGCCAGCGTTCTTCCGCGGTGCCCGTTCCGGAAAGATCGCGCATGGCTCACCGGTCCCCGTCGGATTCGTCGAGCAACTCGGCGAGCGCGGCAAGGTCCCGCTCGGCGTGGCTCTGCCGCACGTAAGTCGTCAGATCCGCGATGCGGCGCGAGTGCTCGCCGTCGGTCGCCAGCGGGCCCGGGCCGAGCGCCCTGCCGACGCGGTCGATCACCACTCGCGTCGTGTCTTCGACGATGGCCCGCACCCGCAGGGCCGTCACGTGTCCGGTGTTCGCGTCGTCCCAAAGTTCTTCCGCCGCCGAGGAAAGCGCCCAGCGGCTCCCGGCGAGGGAGGCGTCGACAGCGCCGAGGTGCGCTCGTCCGTGCTCGTCGAGCCGCCCGCGTGCGCCCGCCCGGTACAACGGCCCGGCGATGCCGACCGCGCCACCGAGCCAGCACGCGGCTACGGAGACCGCGCCGTACCAGAAACCGGGCCGATCGAGGTAAGCGCTTGGTCCGCCGACGGGGACGGCCGGAACCGCGTGCAGTGTCACGTGCCTGGTGTCGCTACCGGCCATGCCGACGCCTTGCCAACTGGGTTCTCCCGGGACGACACCGTCACCGCAGTCGACGGCGAAGAGACGAGGCCCGTCCCGGCAATGCGCGGTGATCAACGCGTGCGTGCACACGGTGGCTCCGGAACACCACTGCTTGGTACCTGAAAGCTGCCATGCGCCACGGTTGTCGACGAGTCCCTCGACGCGAGATGACGGCGACTCCGCCGCCCAGACTCCCCAGTACTGCCCCGGCTGCACCGGCGGACCGCCGAGTTCGAAGTTGATCGTGGCGGCATCCACGTGCGCTTCGACCAACCTGGCGAGGTCCAGGTCGTCAGCGCCGATCGAGCAGAGGTACCGCCACCGCCGCCGGTGGTCGTCGGGTCGCCGCGAACCCTGGCGCAGGCATTGCGAGACGGCCTCGTCGGCGACCGCTTCGAATGCCGAGACGGCTGTGCGGCCGGTGGCAGCTTCTTCTACGGCAACCATGCTGCCGCCATGCCCTGTGAGCGCCAGGCATAAACGCCGACGTCTCGGGGTACGACCGCCTACGATGCCGGATGAACACGCGACAGTTGTGGTGATCGGTGGCGGTCCCGCGGGCGCATCCGCTGCTCGTGGTTACCGCGCAGCCGGTGGTACCGGTCGGGTAGTGGTGCTCTCCGCGGACACCGCGGCGCCCTATTTCCGGCCTGCCCTTTCCAAGGAGTTCCTGCGCGAAGAGTTCGACGAATCCGATCTCCCCATCGAGCAGCAGGAGTTCTACGACCGCTGCGACGTCGAGTTGTGTTTGGACGAGCCGGTCGAAGCTCTGCGGCCCGGTGAGCATGTGGTCCGCACCCGAAGCGGCCGGACGTTCGGCTATCAGCGCTGCATCCTGGCAACCGGCGCACGCCCGTCGTCGCCGCTGCCGGGTGCCGATCGCGAATCCGTCCGGACGCTGCGGTCGTTGGACAGCGCACGCACGCTTCGCGCGATGACGGAACGCGCGAGCAAGGTGGCCGTCGTCGGCGCGGGATTCATCGGGTGCGAAGCGGCGGTTTCGCTGGCGCGGCGCGGCAAAACCGTGACGCTGACGGCACCGGATGTTCTGCCGCAGCAACGGAGGCTCGGAGCCGTGGCCGGCGGGCGCATACTCGGTTGGCTGCACGAGGAGAACATCCGGACCGAGCTGTCGGCGAAGGTCGACCAGATCGCAGACGGACCCGAGTTGCAGCTCGCCGACGGCAGAACGATCGACAGCGAGATCGTGTTGCTGGCGACAGGCATCCGACCACGCGTGGAACTCGCCGCGGACGCAGGGCTCGCCACTGCCGAGGGCCGCGTTCTCACCGACGCCCGGATGCGCAGCACCGCACCGGACGTGTACGCAGCCGGGGACGTGGCGCTCGCCCACAACGCGACGGCGGGCAGGCCGCTGCTCGTCGAACATTGGGGTGAGGCGCTCACCATGGGCGACCTCGCCGGGCGCAACGCGGCCGGCGACGACCGGGTTTGGGACAACCCGCCCGGCTTCTGGACCGACCTCGGTGGACGAGCCCTGAAGTACGCCGCGTGGGGAGACGGATACGACGACGCCCGGGTTCACGAGCACAGCGACGGAGCATTCACGATCTGGTACGCCAGCTCGGGTAGCTGCGTGGGTGTGCTGACCTACGGCGCCGACGAGGACTACGAACGCGGTATCGAGCTCATCTCCCAAGGGGCCGCATTGCCGAGCGAGGCCGCGTTGCAGAAGTAGCCTCGGCGAAGCGAGCTACTTCTGCTCCCCGAAGACGTTCGCCGCTTGTTCCCGGTAGTACTCGGCCTCGGCCGGTTCGGGCCGGTCCTGGGCGGTCATCATCCGGTGCCACAGCGGATAGTAGGCAGGCAGCTGCGAGGCCGCGGTGATGCGGTCGCGGTCCTGCTGCGGCAGCTCGAGCTCCGCGGCTTCGAGGTCCGCCTTCAAGTGCTGGGGGTCGCGTGCGGCGATCACGGTGCCGTTGACGCCGGGACGGCCCAGGATCCAGGAGATCACCACCTGCGGGATCGTCCACCCCAGTCCTGCGGCGATCTCGTCGAACAGCTCGATCAGGTCGTAGGCCCGGTCCCAGTCCACCACGTGCGGTTCGGGCCAGCCCGCGCCTTGCCGGGTGTCGGACGGCGTCTCGCGCCCCCGCCGCACCTTGCCGCCCAGCAGCCCCTCTCCGAGCGGGCTCCACCCGAAGGTTCCCACCCCGAGGTCGCGGGCCGCGGGGATGATCTCGTACTCGATCTCGCGGGCTTCCGGGGTGTAGTACACCTGCTGCGCGACCGGGCCTTCCAGGCCGGCCAGCCGCGCCTCGTACACCGTCTTGGCCAGTTGCCACGCGTTGAAGTTGGACACGCCCCAGTACCGAACCTTGCCGGCCTTGATCAGCTCGTTGACCGTGGTGATGGTCTCGGTGATGGGAGTCTGCCCGTCCCACTGGTGGACGTAGAGCAGATCGAGGTGATCCGTCCGCAAGCGCGCGAGGCTGTCCTCCACGGCACGGGTCAGGTGGTACCGCGTGGCGCCGGAGTCGTTGGGACCGCTGCCCACCGGCATTCGCGCCTTCGAAGTGAGGATGACGTCGTCGCGGGTGTTGCCGAGGACCTCGCCCAGCACCCGTTCCGCATCTCCGGCCGAGTACATGTCGGCGGTGTCGATGAAGTTCACGCCGCGGTCCAGCGCCTCGCGGATCTGGTATTCGGCGTCGCTTCCGCGCACACCCGCGATCTTCTCGAACCCACCGCCGGAACCGAACGGAATGGTGCCCAGCGCCAGCCGGGACACGTAGAGCCCGGAACTTCCGAGCCGTGTGCGCTCCATGTGGCAACTCCTCGCTCGTGCCGGGTTCGTCGGACCACCGCAGGCCGGTGCCGGATGGTCGCCCGCAACCGGTCCTCGCGAGCCGGGCTCGTTTCGCCACCTCGCGGGGGAGGCCGGTAGCAAGGGTGTTTCCCAAAAGGCGCTGGAAAACACTTCACAGGTCGCAGCAGGTTCCGGAACCGAGTCCGTCCACTGTGGTGTTTCCGGTGGCGGTGCTGCAGCAGGCGGTCGTCGCTGGCTGCCGCCTCAAGTGAAACGTTCGAGAGCACCCCGAGTGGTCGGCAACCGCTACGCATGCGGCGCGAGCCGCCGGAGATGCCGCGCTGAGCGCGGGGCGGCTCGCGCCGGTCCGGGAGACGCAGCGTGCTTTCCCCGAATCCTGCGACTCCGTGAGTGGAATCCCCGCAAAGCGCTTTCCGGGCCCGTCGTCG
>NZ_JAFRFW010000920.1:0-3089 GCF_017434145.1 Saccharopolyspora sp.
ACCGCTGCCGAAGGCGTTTCGACTGGCAGCTGGGGACCCTGCCACACGGCTACGATCACAAGTACATCTTCTCTCACATCGGCTACAACCTGAAGACGACCGACCTGCAGGCGGCATTGGGCCTGAGCCAGCTCGCCCGAATCGACGAATTCGGGAAAAAGCGGCGAGAGAACTGGCAGCGATTGCGAGCCGAGCTGGATGGCTTGCCGGGCTTGGTGTTGCCGGAGCCGACGCCCGGCAGTGATCCGAGCTGGTTCGGCTTCGTCCTTTCGGTTCGACCGGATGCGTCGTTCACCCGGCAAGAGATCCAGTCTCACCTCGAGGCTAACGCCGTTCGAACCCGACTGCTGTTCAGCGGAAACTTGACACGGCATCCGGCATACCAAGACGTCGAATACCGCGTGGCGGGTGCTCTCGTCAACAGTGACGCGGTCACTCACCGTGCGTTCTGGATCGGTGTGTATCCGGGCATTACCAATAACATGCTTGACCATGTGGTTGACACCGTTCGTTCGTTCGTTCGTTCCCGCTCTTGAGGAAGGCCCCCTCGTCGTGGCGGAAGTTTCGGGGAGTGCGTGGACCAGTGGAGCGATCTGGACTCTCGCATCATGGCCGAGGATGTGGTCGGCGATATCACGGCCCGCACGGTCTGGGAAAGACTGGACGAGGAGCCTTCGGCGATGTTCTTTGTCGGGATCTGCCTGGCCGAGAGGCGGTAGGAGATGGTCGGGCAGGTGGATACCGAGCAGTTTTCTGGCCACAAAGGACAGTCCCTGGAATACGGCAAGGACGTCTGGACGAAGTACATCCTCCCAACCCAGCACGTGCTATATTTCGGTCTGCAGGCGAAGAAAAAAGCTCGACGCCGCCGGGGCGAGCCGGTCCAGCAACGCCAACATCGCCGAGATCTACGACCAGGTGCTGATGCTGCTCGGGACACAAGATCTTCGATTTCTAAAACAACAAGCACGTCCTAGTACTGCAACGGCACTCGGGTATATCTGGTTGTGGATCGTAGTGGATCATGGTCGGGATGGTGCTGGATGTGATCTCGGCGGAGTTGGAACGGCTGCATGCGCGGATCGCGTGGCCGTGTCGAAAAACCTCGCCACACAACCAAATTCGGCGCCAACCAGCCAGACATGATCACCTACACCTTAGCAGAGCTCCGCCGCCTGTTGATCAACCTCATCGCCCGGACGCCCCACCCGGCTCAACACGTCTGGTCCTGGTCACGCTGGCGCCGACGACGCCAACACCAAGCCCGACACTGCCACTACCGACAACGCGGCTACCCGCTTTGAGTGCCGTTGCAGTACTAAGCGGGTGTCTAACGGACGGGCGCGCACCGCTGCCCGGGTGGCTGCCGCGCTCTGTACGGTGGCCCTCGACAACGCTGTGATCGACCCCGCGGGAGGTGGCGGCCGTGTTCGACGACGACACCGGCATCATCGGGCGCCGCATCAGGGAAATCCGGTCGGACCGGCAGATGACGTTGCGACAGGTCGCCGAGCTCGCCGGGTTTTCCCCCTCGTACGTGAGTCGGCTGGAGACCGGCCGCCGAGCGGTCGACAAGCGGAAAGTGCTCGAACCGCTGGCGTACGCCTTGCGGGTCTCGCCGGTCGATCTCACCCGCGATGAACGGGACCACGGCGCGGGCATGGGCGAGCGACGTGCGCACACGGCACTGGTGCCGTTGGAGGCCGCGCTGGAGATCGACCTCGGAGACGATCCGGACGTCCCGGCCCGGCCGTGGCCCGAGATCGCCGCGGACATCGACCGGCTCCAGCACCTCCAGCACGGACTCAGCGACTACAACGGGCAGCTGGAGCTGCTGCCCACGCTCATCCCCGAGTTGCACGCCGCGCTGCAGCAGCAGCCCCGGTACCGCAACAACATCCTGCTCGCACTGCTGCACACGTATTCGAGCACGATGTGGTCGAGCAAGCGCCTCGGTGCGGCCGGGATGCCCGGGTTGGCCAGCCGTCACGCTGAGCGGATGGCCGCCGAAGCAGGCGACCATGCGCGCGTGGCGGCACTCGCCGACCAGGTCCCGGTGGAGATCATCCCGAGTCCCTCGCGACGCGCCGAGTTCCGGATGGACACCGGTCGCGTCCTGCTCGACTCGAAACGAACCAGGGACAAGGGACTGCGGTTTTTGACGCTGGCTCACCAAGAAGCGCCCCAGCGGGTCGCCAACGATGCGTTCACGCGCGAGGCGATCGCGAACAGGCTGCGAGCCGAACGGCGCGAGGCCGGAAGCCGCGAACTCCGCTACCTCGCCCACGCAGTCGGGCTCGGCCCCAGCGGACGACGCTAGACTGACCGAGTGAAACCACGCTAGCGTTGCCAACCTGGCACAGGAGTGCCCGCGAACGCTTCTAGCGTTCCCGCTCGTGCAAACAGAGCAACCGCCCCTTGTCCTGCCACCAGGCCCCTATCCCGCGCTGCGCGCGGTCAAAGCATTACCGCTGGCCGGGTTCTCGGCCAAGCGGTTACTCGCCCGCGGTGAGCCGCAAACCATGATCTTCCGGCGCACCTGGCACGGCACCGACGATGTCGTGTTCATCTTCGACGAGCACGACGCCGAGGCATACCGCGCCAACGTGACCGTGCGCATGGAGACCGACCCGTTCGCCCTCGCCGAACGCCCAGACCTCGCTGAAGAGGTCACCGGCACTGTGGTCGACGTCGTCGCGACCGTCCTCGAATGGCCGTGACGGGTCGGCCCGCCTGCCGCTGATGTACTCGCTCGCCGCATCCGCGCCCATGCAGTAGAGCAAGTCCGGCGGCAGCTCAGCGACGTCGCCATCGCTGCCGCGGTCAACTGCTTCACGAAGCGGCGGGCCGCTCGCGCGGACGCCTGCGGCTCCGCCGCGCGACCGCTCGCAACCATCCCTAACCGCGAGCCGTGCCGCCGGGCGCGTCTCCCTCGGGTTCCTGCGGAACCGCTTCGATGACCTGTTCCTTGTTGGCATAGCGCCCGGCGGGTACCGCCCGGAGTGCGGTGAGGGTTTCCGCGCCCGCCCCGCGGTCGGTCGCGAACTCGATCAGCTGTTCATGCGTGGCGGGGAATTCGAGCCCTTGCA
>NZ_JAFRFW010000921.1:0-3535 GCF_017434145.1 Saccharopolyspora sp.
CGGCGCACGCGAGGTCGATCAGCAGCCGGGTGCGTTCGGCGGCGGGCAGGTTCTCCATCCGGGTCGAGGTGTGCTCGGCCAGCTCGTGCGCGGCCAGCCAGGAACGCACCGCGGCGCGTCCGGCGCGGCGGCCGGCGAGGCTGAGCCCCTCGGCGACCACGGTCCGCACCGGCACGCTCGGCTCCGGCTCGGTGATCTCCGGCGCGTCGACGACCGCGACGGCGCGGCGCAGCGCCTTCGGGTCGGCGCGGCCGTCGATCCGCACCGAACCGCGGGCGGGACGCAGCCTGCCGGACAGCGCCAGTGCCAATGCGGTGTGCCCGGAGTTCGGTTCACCGGTCACGACCAGCAGTTCTCCGCTGGACACGCGCATCGAGGTGGGCGCGAGCAAGGTGCTGTGCGCGCCGACGACTTCGACTGCTTCTGCGGCGATCTCCACGACGTCGTCTCGACTCCTTCTCGGCGTGGGAGGTCAGCGCAGCGCGGTCGCGGGGCGCACCTCCCACATGGTCCACAGCGGCCGGTAGCCCTGGCGCGGCCAGAACACCGAGGACAGCGGATTCGGCGGGTTGTAGTAGAGGAAGCTGCCGACGGCTCCGGCGCGGACGAACTCCTCGTGCGCCACGGCCATCAGCCGCTGCCCCACGCCGCCCCCGCGGGCCTGCTCGTGCACCGACAAGCAGTTCACGTAGGCCCACAGCCCCCGGCGCAACCGGTGCCCGCCGGGCTGGTGGGCGGTGTCGACCCAGCCGCATTCGGCGAGCGCGATCGGCGTCCCGTCCTGTTCGGCCAGCCACACCGGGTCGGTGCCGGAGTGCAGCCGCTGGCGCGCGGCGATGCGCTTGAGGTCACCGGCTCCCGGGCGGGGCACCGACGTGCCGACGAGGGCGGCGTAATCGTGCTCGGCGATCGCGAGTTCGACGACGGCGTCCAGATCGGCCCGTCCGGCGCGGTGCACTTTTACGGTACCAGGTAGTTCCGTAACGGTGTCCGGGGTCGGCGGGCGGATCGCCATGCAGGACAGCGGCGCGAAACCGTGATCCAGCAGCGCCCGGGTGGCCTGCACGTCCCGGCTGGGCCAAGTGACCACGCAGGACGAGTCCTCGGCGGGGATCGAACGAGCCGCCAGCCACTCCCGCCAGGCCCCCAGCACGCCGTCCATGCCGGCGCGCGGGTGATCACCCAGCAGCGGGAAGAGCTCGAAGACGTCCGAGGCCTGCCACAGGCTCTGCGCCGAACCGGGCGGATTGTGGGTGTGCGCCACCAGGCCCGCCACCGGCTCGCCACCGGGCAAGCGGGCCATCAGCGGGTCGCCCTTGGGCAGCAGGTAGTCGTCCGGCAGCTGCGGATCCAGCCCGCGGAACCGCGCGCACTGCCGGTCCACCAGATCCTGCGCGCCGCCCACGTCCGCCGAACCTCCTCCGTGCCGGGGTGACCCGGATTCTGGCAGCCGCGGCGCGGGACCGGGCTACTGCTCGTCGAGCGTGCAGCAGAAGATCGCGGTGCCGGGGAAGAGCTTGCCGCGCAGCGGGCTCCACTGGCCCCAGGTGTGCGTGGCGCCCTTCGGCCACTCCGGCTCGATCAGATCCACCAGCCGCAAGCCGGCTGCGGCGAGCTGGCGCACGTAGTCGCCGAGCGTGCGGTGGTGCTCCACGTAGGTGGCCTGCCCGAGCCCGTTGACCTCCAGGTACGGAGTGCGGTCGAAGTAGGGCTGGGTGACGGTGAGCCCGCCGGGGCCGGGATCGTCCGGGAAGATCCACCGCATCGGATGAGTCACCGAGAACACCCAGCGCCCGCCGGGCCGCAGCACCCGCGCGACCTCGCCGAACACCGCGCCGGAGTCCGCCACGAACGGCACCCCGCCGAACGCGGAGCACGCCAGGTCGAAGCTGCCCGCGGCGAACGGCAGCAGGTCCGCGCTGGCCTGCACCAGCGGCACTTCCACGCCGGTGGCCGCTGCGCCGTCGCGCGCGTGCCGCAACATGCCGGCGGAAATGTCCAACGCCACCGGTTCCGCACCTCGGCGGGCCAGCCAGCGCGAACACGACGCCGAGCCGCAGCCGACCTCCAGGACGCGCTTTCCCGCGACGTCGCCGAGCAGGCCCGCATCGGCTTCCCGGAGGCGCTCCGGGCACCAGACGAAGTCTTCGGCGCCGAGGAATTCGCCGTGCTCGGCCTGGTAATCGTCCGCGTCGGCGTCCCACCACGCCCGGCTCGCCAAGCGGGATTCGACCGTGCCCGCGGTGCGCTTGCTCACACCCGTGGTGCCCAGCGCGAGTTCCGCGGCAGCGTGCTCGGAACCACCGTCCGGTGGTTCGTTCTGCGCCGGGCCGGTCGGAGATCCGGCGGCATCGGGTTCCTGGTTCGGCATCGCCAGTCCTGTGATTCGCCAACTGCGCCGGTATGTGGTTTGCCCGGCGATCGCACGGCCGCGTACGATACCGCCCGCGCCGTGGGTCTTAACGTCTCCGTGCATTCCGGCTGGGAAACCCGCCACGGCCCGGTCCGCCGCTGATCCGACCGAGCGATCACCGCCACGACCGGGACGGACGGAACTACCAGGTCGGGAGCCGTGCCCTGATCGGGATTACCGGTGGGGGGTTCAGCGTTCGACCAGAGGCGGCCCGCGCGGAACCGGCACCGGCTGCCCGGAATCGGACTCCCGGAACCGGACTGGGCGGGCCGCAGCGACCAGGGATCGTCGGCGGAGACCCGCCGAAGCAGCGAACTGGGGCCGATCAGCAAGGCTGAGCCTTACCGGGGACGTGGTTCTCGCCGGTTCCGCTCGTCGCGGTGTCGGCTCCGGAGTCTAAGATCCAGGGCGCAACCCCGAAGGGGTCGGCGCCGGTGCGCGCCGGGTGGTCTGCCAGGCTGGAAGGTCTGCCGGATCGGCCGGTGGCGAGCCGCCGGCCGCTGCGGGGTGAACCGCACAGGCAACCGACAAAACTATCCGTACCGGAGCAACCCACCTGATGTCCACCGACACCACCACCGTCCCGGCTGCAGCCGCTACCAAGCCGCAGGTCGCGGTCAACGACGTCGGGACGGAGGAGGACTTCCTCGCCGCCGTCGACCAAACCATCAAGTACTTCAACGACGGCGACATCGTCGAGGGCACCATCGTCAAGGTCGACCGCGACGAGGTGCTGCTCGACATCGGTTACAAGACCGAGGGCGTCATCCCGTCCCGGGAACTGTCGATCAAGCACGACGTGGACCCGGCCGAGGTCGTCGCGGTCGGCGACTTCGTCGAGGCCCTGGTTCTCCAGAAGGAGGACAAGGAAGGCCGCCTGATCCTGTCCAAGAAGCGCGCGCAGTACGAGCGGGCCTGGGGCACGATCGAGAAGATCAAGGAAGAGGACGGCATCGTCACCGGTACCGTCATCGAGGTCGTCAAGGGTGGTCTCATCCTCGACATCGGCCTCCGTGGCTTCCTTCCCGCCTCTCTCGTCGAGATGCGCCGGGTCCGGGACCTTCAGCCGTACGTCGGCAAGGAGCTCGAGGCGAAGATCATCGAGCTCGACAAGAACCGCAA
>NZ_JAFRFW010000096.1:0-9121 GCF_017434145.1 Saccharopolyspora sp.
ACTTCGCCTTGTCCGGCTCCAACTCCAGGTGCACCGCCGAGCCGTTGCGCGTCGGCTCCACTTCGGACACCCGGCCGACGATCATGCCGTGGGTCTTCACGTCCGAGTCCGGCAGCAGCTGGTTCCCGGTCGAAGCCGCCTCCAACACCACGTCCGTGCTGGAGGTGAACGCGCGCTGATACGTCGCCACCGTCAGGACGATGAACAGCGCCCCGCACAGCAGCAGCGCTAACCCCAGGATTCTCCGCCGCACCGTAGCGCGGGTGCTCGTGTTGCTCATCCGGACCGCCGTCAGCTCGTACCCCGTCGTACCGCGGACCTCGCAGCGGGCGTGCGAACGCCACCGCGCCAAGGGCCGCACCGGTCGTCCGCCTTGTGGAGCACGGCGCGACGCCGGACAGACGAGAACGCTAAGTCGTACGAGTGATCTAGGTCATGACATCGCCGGTCAGTCGATTGAGCTTTCCGGACAGATCAGCGGTCGGCGAATCGTCCGGATGCGATGCCCCCGGCGGCCGGACGGCTCGCGGACGGATGCGAGTCCCTGCCGCGGTCGAGTCTCTGCTGCAGTCGAAGATCTGCCGCGGTCGAGGACCTGCTGTGGTCGAGAGCCTGCCGCGGTCGGGTGCCGGTAGCGGTCGAGCGTCGGGCGCCGAACCGCACGCACGGCCGGTCTGCGCTCAGCGCCGCTCGTCGATTTCCGGGTCGCTGGACTCGGAGGTCGGCATCGGGGTGGCCGCCACGCACGTCACGCAGGGCATGCAACCGCCCTCCGGGACATCGGCGATGGATTCGGGCCATAGCGCGAGCCCGCAAGCGGTCCGCGCCACCCCGGCGTCCCAGTCGACGGTGGTGATCGCGTGCGCCTCGCGCAGCGAGACGCGGACATGCCTGCGCAGCACCCAAACGCGCTGGTCGGACCCGGTAGCAGCGGGCGCGCGGCGAGGACGTGCGGAGCCTTCGGCAACGCTGGGCATCTTTGCTCCCTCCGTTGTTGAGATTAATCCTAGTGAACGATTAATCTTGTTGTCGAGTCGACCCAAGGAGGGCGCGAGGTGCACACCCCGAACGCGACAACGCACACCCCGGACTTCCCCCGGCACGGCTGGATCTCCGCCGGCCGCTGCGGCCCCAACGGCGGCAACTGCGTCGAGGTGAACGATCTCGGCGCCGGTCGCCCGATCGGAGTCCGGGACAGCAAGAACATCGACGACGGAGTCCTGGTCTTCGACGCCCGCCGGTGGCGGGCTTTCCTGTCGGCGGCCCGCACCGGGGCGTTCGACCTGCCGTGATCACCATCGTCCGGTTGCCCCGGGTCGATTATTCCCCTGAAGGGTGAATCTCGGGGCAATTCAGGCACCGGGCCCGGTGGGCGGTCCCGCCCACCGCCCTCGGCTACCATGATCTGCTTGTCGGGTCAGTGAACGAAGATCGGGGAGTCCGAGTGCCGAGCACGGTGACGTCGCGGCGCAGACAGCTCGGCAACGAGATCCGGCGAGCCCGGATCGCTGCGAGCATGACGCAGCAGGAGGTCGCCGAGCTGCTCGGGTGCCGCCAGGGCAAGGTCAACAAGATCGAGTCCGGCACCGTCGCGGTCAAGCAGGCCGAGCTCAAGTCGATGCTGGAAGCGTTCCAGACCAGCGACACCGAAGCCGAAGTGATGCTGGAGCTGGCGCGCAGCAGCGCAGGCCAGCGCGGCCAGTGGTCCGGCTACCGCTCGGCGGTGCCGCACTGGTTCCGCACCTTCACCGACCTCGAACCGGCCGCCGGGGAGATCCTGAGCTGGCACGGCGAGCGCATCCCCGGTCCGCTGCAGTCCGAGCACTACATGCTCACGCAGTTCAGCGAGGACCGGGCCACCGACGTGACATCGCTGGTGCGCAACCGGCAGGACCGCAAGCAGGTCTTCGACCTGGACCGCCCGCCGTACTACCGGTTCGTGCTGGGCGAGGCCGCGTTCCGCCGGATCCCGGGCGGGCCGAACCCGCCGGTGGCGCTGGACCAGGTCGAGCACCTGCTGGAGCTCGGCGAGCGCTATCCGCGGGTGTTCATCCACGTGCTGCCGTTCGACGTGCGGCTGGCGTTCGTGCCGAACGACTTCACGATGATGCGCTTCTCCGACGCCACCAAGGACTTCGTGTTCATCGAGCACGCCGCCGGCGGGATCTACCTGGACGACGAGAACGACTTCGAGCTGTTCGTCGACTCCTGGGACCGGCTGCGCGGCGCCGCGCTCGAGGTCAACGAGTCGGTGGAGTTCCTGCAGGGACTGGCCGCGGAGTTCCGCTCGAAGATGTCCTTCTGACCGGGAGCATCACGGTTGGGATTAATTCCGCCCGGGCGCCCGTCACAACCGGCGTCCGGAGGACTACTATGCGTCCCAAGATCACCCGGTCGTGAATGAAGGACCATGCGAATGAGCGATGTGGACGACGACCCGTTCCCCCCGCAGCAAGCGGACTTGAGCAAGCCCAGCGTCGCGCGGGTCTACGATTATTACCTCGGCGGCGACGCCAACTGGGCGATCGACCGCGCGTTCGGGGAAAGCGTCCTGGAGAAGTACCCGTTGCTGCGCCCGATCGCCATCAACAACCGGCTCTTCCTGCACCGCGCGGTGCGGCGGCTGGTCTCGCAGGGCGTGCACCAGTTCATCGACATCGGCTCCGGGGTGCCCACGATGGGCAACACGCACTCGGTGGCCGACGAGGTCGAGCCGGGATCGCGGGTCGTCTACGTCGACCACGAGCCGGTGGCCGTCGCGCATTCGCAGGTCCTGCTGGAGACCGACGGCGACACCGACCGGCACGCGGTGATCAACGCCGATTTCCGCAACCCGGACAAGCTCTGGCAGCGCGCCATCGAGACCGGCGTGCTGGACCTGGAGGAGCCGATCGCGGTGCTGCTGATCGCGGTGCTGCACGTCCAGCAACTCGGCCCCGAGGGCACCGACATCTCCCCGCAGGTGATGGCCCGCTACCGCGAGCTGCTGCCGCCCGGTTCCTTCCTGGCGATCTCGCAGGTCACCGATGACGGCGTGCTGCCGGAAATGGACGCGAAGCTGGTCGGCATCAAGGAGATGTACGACCGCTCCACCAGCCCGGTGATCTGGCGTTCGCAGGAGGAGATCCGGTCGTTCTTCGGCGACTTCGAGATGCTGGCGCCGGGCATGACCTGGACCTCGGAGTGGCACCCGGAGGATCGCAGCCCGAACTACACCCCGGACCTGGACCTCGCGGCGCCGGAAGAGGCCGCGATCTGGGCGGGCGTGGGCCGCAAGCCGCTGCGCTGATCCGCACCTGGGCCGGGGTTCGCAGCGCAGCGCCCCGGCCCCTCCGGCGAGCGGAGCGGGCGGGTCAGTAGAGCCCGGTGTCGACGTGTTCGGCGATCGTGAGGTGCTCGCGCAGCACGCCGAACCGCTCGTAGTTGTCGGCGATCTCCTGCAGCTGCCCGACGACCCGGCCGTCGACCGGTCCGCCGACGCGCTGCTGGCGCTGCGCGACGAGCCCGGCTACCTCCGGCCCGCGGTGGCTGACTTCGCCGTAAACCCGCGCGTTCGCCGCGGGATTCGCCCGCGCCCACTCCAGAGCCCGGTTGTAGCGGGCGATGAAATCGCGGATGGCCGCGTGGCGCGCCGGGTCGTCCAGCGCTTCTTGGTAGGCGTTGATGAAGCTGAGCCCGTAGGACAGCCCTCGCGCGTCACGCAGGATGGTGGCGCCCTGCTCCACCTGCGCCGCCGCGGTGTAGGGGTCCCATGTGGACCAAGCGTCGATCGCCCGGGAACTCAGCGCGGCACTGGCGTTGACCGGCTCGAGGAAGCTGATCCGCACGTCCCGCCCGGAAAGCCCGGCCTCGCGCAGCGCGTTGAGCAGCAGGTAGTGCCCGACGCTGCCGGGCGTCGTCGGGGACACGGTCCTGCCGCGCAGGTCGGCGACGGTGCTGATCGGCGAGCCGGGCGGCACCAGGATCGCCTGCCCGAACGAGCGCTGCGCCCGGGTCGCCGAAACGATCTTCAGGTCGGCGCCGGAGCCGAGCGCGTTCAGCGTCGGCGCGTCGCCTGCGAACCCGATGTCGACGGCGCCGCTGCGCAACGCCTCCAGCAGCGGCGAAGCGGCGGCGAACTGGGACCAGCGCAGCTGGTACGGCACGTCGCCCAGGACGCCCGCGGCGTCCACAAGGGACTGCTGGATCCCGGCTTGGTCGCCGACGGTCAGCGTGACCTTGCTGAGGTCGACGCTGCCGTCCGCGCGCACCGCCGGATCGCCGCCGCACGCCGCGAGGAACATCGGGCTCAGCGCGACCGGCGCGGCGGTCAGCGCGGACAGGAACGAGCGTCGCGAGGTGCTCATGCACTCCTCCGGGGATCGGGCGCGCACGCGCGCCGGCCGCGCCCGAACGGCGGAGCGCGGGATGAGGTGAAGCGGGACCGGGGCGTCAGCGCGGACAGCGCGCGGCGCAGACCCGGGAGAGGTCGACGTGCTCCCGAGTGGTGAGCATCGGCCGGTGCGGCATGCGAGGACCGTAGGTGCCGGAGATCCCGGGGTAAACCCGATCCAACGGGTTGGGAATCGGGTGCGCACGCCCGAACGTCCGCTCCCGGCTGGGCGCGGGTGCCGGGACGGCGCATATGGTGGCGCCATGGCTGAAACGATCACCGCTGAGTTCACCAGCGTCGGTTCCTCCCGCGTGTACCTCGCCCGGCCGGACGACGACGGCGGTGCGGGCATGCTGCTGCTGCCGATGGTCACCGGTGTCAGCGAGCAGGTGCGGGAGTTCGCCGCGGACCTGGTCGGCACCGGGGTCACCGCGCTGGCCTGGGACCCGTGGCAGGGCCCGAGCGCCGACGACACCGCGCACGAGAAGCTGTTCGAGCTGATGGGCCGGCTCGACGACGAGACGGTGCTTGCCGAGCTGGAACGCCTGCTCACGCACATGTTCGACGAACTCGGCCTGTCCAGGGTCGGTGTCATCGGCTGGTGCATGGGAGGCCGGTTCGCGCTGCTGCTCGGCGGCCGGGACCAGCGGCTGGCGAACGTGGTGGCCTACCACCCGACGGTGCCGATCCCGCCGGCCGCGAACCACGCGCTGGACGCCGCCGAGCACGCCGCCCGGATCCAGGCGCCGGTGATGATGCTGTACCCGGGTGCGGACCACCTCGTGCCGCGGGAGAGCTTCGACGCGCTCGATTCCGCGCTCAACGGCCGGGAAACGGGGGCCAGCATCGTGCACAACTACCCGGGTGCCGATCACGGGTTCAGCGCCCGCGGCAGGCAGGACAAGGAGGTCAACGCGACCGCCTACAAGCTGTCCTGGCCGCAGGCCCTCGATTTCGTGCGCACCACGACGCGTCCCTGACTCGCGCACCGCTGCCGGCAACGCCGTTTCCGAGTGAACGGACCGTTGGTCCCAATAGATCGGGCCAACGGTCCGTTCGCTCGGGAATTTCGGCGCGCGCGGGAAGAGAGCTCGTCAGCCCAGCAGGACGGCGACCACTCCGATCACGGGGGCGGCCAGGATCGTGGAGAGCAGGACCGACTCGCGGGCCAGCGTCATCGAAGTCTCGTAGCGCGCGGCGTAGGTGAACAGGTTCTGCGCGGCCGGCAGCGCAGAGGTCACCACGACGCCGAACAGCACCGCGCCGCTCAGGCCGAACACGAGCGCGCCGAGCAGCCACGCCACGGCGGGCTGGCCGACCGACTTCAACGCCACCGACAGGAACACCACGCCCCGCTCCGGGCTGCGGCCCGGAGGGTTGCTGCCGCGCAGCGAGATCCCGAAGGCCAGCAGCACCGCGGGCACCGCCATCCCGCCGAGCAGCGAGATCGGGTCGAACAGGCCACCGGGCACCTGCCAGCCGGTCGCGGCGACGGCGACCCCGCCGAGCGACCCGATCACCACCGGATTGCGCAGCGGAGCGGTCAGCCGCGACCACCACGGCCCGCGCGCGCCGGGGCGGGACAGGTCCAGCACCGCCAGCGCGATCGGCGTGATGACCAGTTGCTGCAGCAGCAGGACCGGCGCGACCAGCGACGCGTCCCCCAGCACGTACACCGCGATCGGGATGCCGAGGTTGCCGGAGTTGACGTAGCTGGAGCACAGCGCGCCGATCGTGGTCCGGCCGATGTCCCACCGCCGCAGCACGCCGACCGCGATGAACGTGCCCGCGGTGCTGAACGTGCTCAGCGCCGTGATCACCAGCGGCAGCGAGACCAGCACGGACAGGTCGGCGCCGGCCAGCGTGGTGAACAGCAGTGCCGGGGTGGCCACCGAGAACGCCAGCCTGCTGAGCACCTCTTGGCCCTGCTCGCCCAGCGAGCCGCGCCATCCCAGCGCGTAGCCGACGGCGATGATGGCCGCGATGACGGAGAACCCGGTGATCACTCCTGTCACGCGGGCTCCGATCCTTCCCTCCGCGGCCGCGGCGGAGAACGCCTGAATCGCCACGGGAGGTTAGCCGAGCGAACCAGTCGGGTGGGTCGCTCGATGAGCTATCTCATGCGCGCGGCTTCAAACCGGCCCGTCGTCGATCTCCCGCGCGCCGCCGAGCGGGCTCGCAACCGCACAAAGTCGTGGGACCGGCCGCTCGGACCGGTCCCACTCGAATCGACTTCCCCGCGTGCTCGGCGAAGGCCCTGCTCTTGGTCGTGCCACTGCTGCCAGTCGTGCCGCCGGGTTCCTGGTCGGGTGCCGGGGCGTGCCCGGCACCCGGGAGTCACTTCGCGCGCAGCTTGCTCATGAACGCCAACCCGGCCACGCTGGCACCGGTCAGGATCATGACCGCACCGGCCACCACGTTGCTCCAGATCAACCCGATGCCGGGCCCCATCGAGGGCACCACCCAGGTCGAGATGATCAGCCAGATGCCCAGCGGCACGGCGACCCAGCTCAACCCGCCGCCCCGCTCGGCCATGCCGGTCACGCCGAGCCCGATGGCCGCGACCACCAGCCCGATGATCAGGTCCTGGTTCCGCATCGCCGGGCTGGTCAGGCTGAACCCGAGCACCCACGGCGAGATCGCGGTCCACACCCCGGCCAGCGCCAAGAGCCCGTCCCCGAGCACCGTCTGCGGCGACCCCAGGGATGACCCGAACTGCCGTTGCATGTCCAGGACATCCGGATGTTCCCGCATCGATCCTTCCTGCGAGGTACGTTGCGCCACGGCCGCTCACCTCCTGTCCGGTCCCGTGTCAGACAACCACCGGGTTTCCGTGCACGAGCGAACGAAACGTACTGCAGCCGGGTGGATGCGCAGCGTGCTCAAAGGCCTAGTTCGGCCACTCCGCACCAGGTCTCGGAGTCCGCCGGTCGCTCACCCGGTGCGGGCACCGCGCGCCACTGCGGGGTCCACACCACGCCGGGTTCGAGCAGCCGCCAGCCGGTGAACAGCTCCCGCACCGCACCGCGATCGCGGTGGGTCACCTCGGTTCCCGCGCGTGCGAGCACGTCGCGCAGCGCACCGGCGACCTCGGGCTTGCGGTCCTGCGTGGTGTGCGAGATGACCAGGCGACTGCCCGCTGCGCAGCGCAATCGGTAGGCCGCCAGCAGGTCCGGCAAGCCCTCGTCGTCGCCGATGTAGTGCAGCACGGCGACCATGAGCACCGCGACGGGCCGGGTGAAGTCGAGCAGCCGCCGCACCGGTTCCGCCTCCAGCACCGCGGCCGGGTCGCGGAGATCGGCCCGCACCATCGCGGCCCGGTCGTTGCGCTCCAGCAGGTGGCTGGTGTGCGCGGCGGCCACCGGCTCGTTGTCGACGTAGACGACGCGCGCGCCCGGATTGCGGGCCTGCGCGATCTCGTGGGTGTTTCCGCTGGTGGGGATGCCGGAGCCGAGATCGAGGAACTGGTCGATGCCCGCCTCGGTGCAATGTTCGACAGCACGGCGCAAGAACGCCCGGTTGGCGCGGGCGACCGCGGGGCCGGTGGGCAGCACGGCGAACACCGCGTCCGCCACTTCGCGGTCGATCTTGAAGTTGTGCGAGCCGTCCAGCGCGTAGTCGTACATCCGCGCCGGGTTGGCGTGCGTGACGTCCACGCCTGGGATCGCTTGCAGCGACGGGACATCCGGGGTTCCGCGCCGGTCGTGCACCGCTCTTCGCGCGGCGGGGACGCGGCCGGTTTCCCGGGCCTGCGGCCGCTGCGTTTGCCGTCCGGTGAGTTCGTCCCCCTGTGCCATCGCGCGCTCCCCTCGCCGCCCCCTGCATCGAGGTTCGGTTGCGGCGTACTCGGGCACAACGGCCGAGCGGCCCAACCGGGTGCCTCCCAGCGGGTGGCGTCGCGCGGCCCGGCGCGCTCAGTCCGGGGAGTCGTTGATGTGCAAGGCGAAGTACAGCTCGTACCGGGCCGACGGGCCGTGCAGCAGGGACCGCTCCAGCACTCCCTCGATCCGCAGGAGGCGTTTGCGCGCCGCCGGAACCGACAGGCCGAGCGTCGCTGCGGCCGGTTCCAGCCGGGCGTCGCCGTCCAGCCACGCCCGCAGCGTCGCCAGCAGATGCCCCTCCGCGGCCAGCAGCGGCGCCAGCTGGCGGTGCGCCCAGGCGCGCACTTCCGCCGTCGTGAGCAGTTCGAGCAGCTCGGTGCCGTCGTCGGCGGCGCGCAGCCCGCGCGGCGGTCCGAGCAGTTGCAGCGCCAGGTGCAGCCGCGATTGGGTGCCGATGTCCCGCAGGTCGCTGCCGAGGATGCGTTCGACGTGCCGCATCCGCGCGGTCAGCGTGTTGCGGTGGATCTTGAGCTGGCGGGCGGCGCCGGTGCCGAAGTTCAGCCACGAACCGAGGGTGCTCAGCAGCGCGTCGGAGTCCGGGTCCTGCGCGCGGCGCGGCTCGAAGTCCAGCAGGCCGGACAGGGTGCGTTCGGCCCATGCCCGGGCGGCCGGGCCCAGCAAGCTCACCAGGTCGCGCTGCGCGGTGAAGACCTCGACCGTTCCGGAACCGTTGCGCGCGACCGCGAGCGCGTGGAACGCCTGCGCGTAACCGGTGCCGACGTCGTGCAACGGCACGACCTGGCTGGCCCCGGCGCGCACGCCCGGTTGCTCGGCGGCGAGCCCGCGCACCTGCCGAACCGCGCCGTCCGGCCGGTCGCCCGGTGCGAGCACGATGGTGTGCTCGACGTAGACCGGGCAGCGCACGATC
>NZ_JAFRFW010000922.1:0-2052 GCF_017434145.1 Saccharopolyspora sp.
CTCCGGCGGGGACCAGGCGGTGCAGGACCTCGCGCACGAGGTGGGCCTCTGGCGCACGCGGGTGCTCAGCGACGAGGGCAGGCTCGCCGCCGCGGAGCGCTGGCTCGCAGGCGATTTCGGTCCCAACAGCGAGACCGCGAAGATGGCGCCCGGCGCGTGCGGGACCTGCGGGTTCTTCCTGTCGCTGGCCGGACCGCTGCAGGCCGCGTTCGGCGTGTGCGGCAACGAGATCGCGCCCGCCGACGGCCGCGTGGTGCACGTGGAGTTCGGCTGCGGTGCGCATTCCGAGGCCGAGGTGGACACCTCGTCGACGGTGCCGGTGGCCGAGGTCGTCTACGACGACACCACGCTGGACTTCGAGTCGCGCGGGTGAACGGTCCCGACGTGTTCGGCACGGCCGGGCTGCGGCGGGCCGTGCTCGGGTCCTGGGAGTCTTCCCCGACGAGGTTCCGCGAGGACGCCAACGCCGAGGAAGACCTCCGGCTCGGTGGTTACCGCGACCGGCTGCTGGTGGAGCTGGCGCAGACCGCGGCGGACGCGGCCGGTTCCGACGGTGTGCTCTGGGTCCGGCTGGAGTCCGGTGAGCTGCGGATCGCGAACACCGGAGCTGCGCTGAGTGCTGCAGGTGTGGAGGCGCTGGCTTCGTTGCGTGCCTCGGCCAAGCGCGACGGCGCGACGGTCGGCCGGTTCGGCGTGGGGTTCGCCGCCGTGCTGGCGATCACCGACGAGCCCCGCGTGGCGTCGGTTTCCGGATCGATCGGCTTCTCCGCGCAGCGCACCAGGCAGGAAGCGGCGCAGCTGCCCGGACCGGCCGAGGAGCTCGAAGCCCGGGAGGGCTCGGTCCCGGTGCTGCGGCTGGTGTGGCCGACGCAGGAGCAGCCGCCGGAGGGGTTCGACACCGAGGTCCGGCTGCCACTCCGGTCCGATGTGGACGGTGATGCGCTGCTGGCCGGGTTCGCCGAGCACGCCTCGGACCTGCTGCTTGCGCTGCCCGCGCTGCGCGAGGTGCGGGTCGGCGCGCAGTCCTGGCGCCGCGCGGACGAGGGCGCTTCGCGGGTGGTCGTGCGCAGCCCGCACAGCATCGACCGCTGGTTGCTGCACCGCGTTTCCGGACGGCTGGGGGAGTCCGCGCTGGAAGGTCTCGGCGCGGAAGCCCGGCGCGGCGCGGACTGGTGGGCCTGCTGGGCGGTGCCGCTGGACCCCGACGATGTGCCGAACCCGCTGGCCGAGGACGTGCTGCACGCCCCGACGCCCACCGAGGAGCGGCTGTCGCTGCCCGCCCGGCTGCTGGCAGGCGTGCCGCTGGAGGCCGACCGGCGCCGTGCCGCGGCAGCGCACGCGACGGACTCGGTGCTGACGTTCGCCGCGGAGAGCTATCCGGACCTGGTGCTGAAGATCGCCGCGCAGCACCGCCCCGCACTGGTGCCGCTGCCCGGCTTCCCGCTGTCCGATGTGGACGACAAGCTGCGGCAGGGCGTGCTGGACCGGTTGCGGGTGACCGAATGGCTGCCCGGCGGGGCCGGTGGCGCGGTGGCTCCGCACGGGGCCGTGGTGCTGGACTACTACTCGCCGGAACTGGTGCGGCTGCTCTCCGACGTCGTGCCCGGCCTGCTCGCCTCCGAGCTCTCCGATGCTTCGCAGCGCCGCGCGCTGAGCACGCTGGAGGTGCCGCGGCTGGGTGCGGCCGACGTCGTGGAGGCGGTTCGCGGGCTGGAACGCCCCGCCTCCTGGTGGTACCGGCTCTACGAAGCGCTCGCTCCGATACAGCGCACCGACCTCAACGCGCGGGAGGAGTTCGCGGCGCTGCCGGTCCCGCTGGCCGACGGCCGCACCGTCACCGGCGTCCGGGACGTGCTGCTCAGCGAAGGCGACTCGGACACCGGCCCCGCCGCCGTGCTGTCCACTCTGGACATAACGGGGCTGCGCATCGCGCATCCGGACGCGGCCCACCCGCTGCTGGAGCAGCTCGGCGCGCACCGGGCCGGGCCTGCGGAATTGCTCAACTCCGCCCCGCTGGCCGAGGCGGTGCGCGGCAGCGTCGCCGAAGCCCAG
>NZ_JAFRFW010000923.1:0-2039 GCF_017434145.1 Saccharopolyspora sp.
GCGGCGCGGTCCCGGTCGCCGGGCGGCCCGAACACGCCCGGCCCGGCCAGTTGCATGGCGCCGAAGCCGATGCGGTGCACCGGGCCGGCTCCGGGAACGTCAACAACGTCGTTCGTCACGCTGAAATGCTGCGGCACGCCTACCACGCGGAGCAAGAGCCGAGTTGACCACAATGGACTCCTCGGTGCTGCTGGGCTTGTTCGCGCAGGTGGCGGGGCTGCGGGCCAGGTGGCTTCGCTCGCCTCGGCGCCGCCGCTGAGCAGCCGACCGCGCGAGCAACTGGCACCGCCGCGCAAACCTACCTGGACGGACCCCTCAGAGCTGCGGGATCAGCAACAGCCAGCGGCCGCCGATCACCAACGCGGCGATGCCGATCAGGAACCAAACGCCGAGCCACGCCCCGGCGGGGACGCGGGTCAGCCGGGCGAGCTGGTCGGCGTCCGAGCTGGGCGCCCTGCCGCGATTGCGCTTGCCGCGCAGCTCAGCGATCGGGCGCAGTCCGCCGAGCAGCAGGAACCAGCTCACCAGCACGCAGCACACCGCCTGCCATGCGGGCGCGGCGAACCAGGACACCGCGAACAGCGCGCCGCCGGTGAGCACCACCGACAGCACCCCGTAGGCGTTGCGGATGGCCAGCAGCATGATCACCAGCAGCCCGATCGCCACCCACAGCGCTTGGCGGGCCAGGTCGAACCCGACCATGGCCGCACCGCCCAGGCCGAGCAGCGACACCGCCGGGTAGCCGGCGAACAGGGTGAACACCATGCCGGGGCCGCTGGGCCTGCCGGTGGACAGCGTCAGCCCAGAGGTGTCGGAGTGCAGCCGGATGCCGTTGAGGGTTCGGCCGCTAAGCAGCGCGACCACGGCGTGCCCGCCTTCATGGGCGATGGTGACCACGTTGCGCAGCAGCCGCCACGTGCCGTGGTTGCTGATCAGGCCGAGCGCCACCAGACCGAGCAGGAGGGTCAGCGCGCTGCCGGAGTCCAGCAGTTGCGCGGTCCAGCGCTGTACTAATTCGTCCACAGTAGACACACCTGGTCGGGGTTCGGGCCGCGCCGATCCTACGCAGCGCCCGCGGAGGTTCCGCGCGGCCACCACACGCACCGTTCCGGGGCCGAGTTGGGCGACGGAGTCCATCACTCCGGGCCGGCGCGCTGCGGCCTCAGTCGAAGAAGGCCGGGACGTCCACGGGGCCGCCCGCGGACTCGAACTCCGCGTGCACGGCGCTGCGCAGGCGGTCGTCGGCGAGGTAGTCCAGCGCGGTCAGCGCCAGCCCGACCGCGCCGTCGAGGACCGCCCGATCCCCCGCCGCCGAGCCCGCGGCAGTGGCGAACCGGGCGGTGTGCAGCGAAAGTCCCGGGTCTTCGAGACCGATCATCGGATGCATCGCGGGCATCCGGAAGCTCAGGTTGCCCAGGTCGGTGGAGCCGGTCAGGTACTCCGGCACCACCCCGCGCGGCAGCGCGTTGCGGCCGCGCCGCCCCTGGTGCTGCGCCCACCGCGCGGACAGCGCCTCGTTGTGCCGGATCGGCAGGTACGGCACCTGCCGGTCCCAGAGCAGTTCCACTCCGCAACCGGTCATCTCCGCGGCACCGCGCGCGATCGCTTCGATGCGCCCCGCCACGTCCCGCAGCGAACCGGCGTCGGCCGAGCGCACGTAGAACTGGGCGGCGGCCCGCTCCGGCACCACGTTCGGGCGCGCCCCGCCGTCGGTGATGATCCCGTGCACCCGGTCTCCGGACGGCATGTGCTGGCGCAGCGCGGCCACGCCTTGGTAAGTCGCCACGACCGCGTCCAGCGCGTTGCGGCCCATGAACGGCTGTGCGGAGGCGTGCGCGGCGATGCCGTGGAAGGTCACGTCCAGCTGCCTGCGGCCGAGGAACGGGTGCGCGGCGATGTCGTGCGAGAACGGGTGCAGCATCAGCACCGCGTCGACGTCGTCGAACAGGCCCGCGCGGGCGAGGATCTCCTTGCCGCCGCCGCCTTCCTCGGCGGGCGTGCCGAACAGGCTCAGCCGCCCCCTGGTCTGCTCCAGCGCA
>NZ_JAFRFW010000924.1:0-5194 GCF_017434145.1 Saccharopolyspora sp.
AGGTGGAGATCCTGGTGATCAACCGGGGCGGGGATCTGGTGGGGCGAGCGGATTTCGAGTAGGTCGCCGACACCACCCGCACTCCGCGGCCGCGGGTTCTCCGGTTACGCACCGCTCTTTGCCGCTACAAGGTGGCGGTGTCGAACCAGGCGCGGAGTTCGCGGGTGATGTCGTCGCTCAGGGCCGAGCGGTCTTGAGGACGGTCTTCGTAGTGGATGCGGAGGGTCCGCATCGCTGCGAGTAGGTCACGTTCTTCGACCGGGTCGAAGTAGCCGACGCTGGTGATCAGCAGGCTCGCGCGGTACGGGGTGATGACGTCGTCCAGCAAGGATCCGGCTGCGTTCAGGCAGGACATGGGGAAGTGCGCGTCACGAGTGTCGCGGCCGACGAGAATGCGCGGTGGGATCTGTGCGAGCGCCGACTCCGCGGCATCGTCACGGGCTGCGTGGCGCTGCGGGTCTGCCGCCGCCTCGGAGAGCGGTTCGCAGACCCGCAGCTGCTCGATGCATTCGAAACTCACTCGCTCGAAACGGCTCCCAGTGCGGTGCTGGGTCGGCTCGTCCCAGAGCGCGATGATCTTCCGGTAAGGCTCGATGAGCCCGCTGCCACTCACGTCGCCGTAGGACAGCAACGCGCACCCCTGGATGAAGTCGGTCAGCTCTCGTCGCAGGGCGAGCTGCGGATGAGCCCGGATCCGTTCCTGCTCCTGCTCACGAAGTTCCTGGACCCGTTGCCGCACTCCCGCTGGCCTCATGCTGGGTAGGATACGTCGCCTGCCATTCACTACGCGGTGGTGCGCCATCGGCCGACGCAGGAACCCAGTAGGCGCATTCGGTCCAGTCGTTTTCGAGGCTGGTATAGATGGAAGCGATATCGCTGGTTCGCGGATCAACGACAACGTTGCCGGTACGCTCGGTACCACGATATTGCAGAATATACCGCGTGTACGCCGGGTTCGTCGCGGGTCGCGGGAATCCGTAGCTCACGACTCTGTCGGCGCAGCGCATGAAGTCGCCAACGTTGACGTACGGATCATGCGGCCCGGACGGACGCTCGTCCCACATCATGTGCTTGAGCGAGCTGCAACGCCAGTGACGGCTCTCGCCCGTACTGACGTTTACCCAGCCCATCAGTTCGAATGAGTCGTCGACAGCGTATTCCAAGCAATCATCCATTCGTGCCTGCAACGCGGCGGGGTCGAACTGGAACCCGGGAGCGGGATCCGCGTCGGCGGCCGGGGTTGCGGTGACCACGCACGCCGCAGCGGCAGCAGTGATCGCCCATGAGCGGAAAAAAGGTGCACAAGACTCCTCGTCTCGTGGCTGAAACCACCGACGCGCGCCGCACCTCACGACGCTGTCCTTTCGGATCGAACATGATCCCGTTCTTCGCGTCCGACGCTTTGCGCGACCTCACTCATTCAGAGCAATGCGGGTGCTCATGCTCTTGGTGCGGTTCCGCTGCGGCGCTGGAGTTGAGTCCGTCGGGTCCGTTCGTCAGGCACCGGCTCTCCGGCCGTCGAGGCCGAGTACGGCGGCGGTGACCGGGGCGGGATGGCCCGCTTGGCGCCAGTGCAGGTGGGCGGGGCCGGAGAGCAGGGGAGTGCGGGGATCGATTCCGCTTGCGCGGTAGGCGAAAGCCTCCTCGTGCGAGTAGACGATCACGACGTCGACCACCCCGGAAGGCCAGTACCGCGCGTACAGCAGCGCGTCGAGCTCACCGACGTCGTTGTGCACCGGGACGCAGCGGAATCCTTGCGCTACAAGAATTTGCAGGTTGCCGATCGCGTCCATGGTGTGAACTCCGTTCCATGCAAGGAGATCGGGAGGGAGGCCGGCGGGACCGAACCGCGTCGGGGGCGTTTTCGGTCCGGCCCCGCCGGTGGCACCAGGCGAAGGCGGGGGAGGGGCGCCATTGCCTGGTGGGATCGTGATCGGTGTCGATCACGTATGTGGAGCACGATACATTTGCGTGTGCTCCGATCTAGATCCCTGATCGGGTGATGATGTTGGCTCGCGCGCCGGGGCAGACTCCGTGCGACGGGATGGAGGTAGCGGGTGAGCACGAGTCCGACCGCGTTGAAGCGCTGGATCGCAGGGGAGCTGACGCGGCTGCGGGAACGAAGCGGCCACACGAGGGCAGAAGCCGCGAAAGCGATCCACGGCAGCATCCAGAACCTCGGCCACTTCGAGGTCGGCCGCCGAATGCCGAAAGCCCTGGAGCTGGAGACGCTGCTGCGGTTGTACGGAGCGCCGGAGCGCGTCGAGTTCTTCCTGTCCTTGCGGGAGCGAGCGAGGAGGGGAGCGGACTGGTGGGTCCGCTTCGACTCCGAAGAAGCTTTGCCCGAGTATCTCAAGCTGTTCCTCGGAGTTGAGGTGATGGCGGCCAGGATCGACAGCTGGGACACCCACCTCGTTCCCGGCCTGTTCCAGACCGAAAGCTACGCGAACGCACTCGTCCGTGGCGGCGCTCCGAAGCTGCGCAAACGGGACCGCGACCGGCGAGTCGAGCTGCGCATGGCTCGGCAGCGCGAGGTGCTGGGCGGGGAGGCTTCGCCTGCGGTGCACGCGGTGATCAGCGAAGCGGCGCTGCGCGCCATCAACGGCGGGCCCGAAGTGCAACGCGGGCAGCTCGAACGACTGCTGGAACTTGGTGCGAAACCGAACATCGAGATCCAGGTGCTTCCATTCCATGCCGGGCTGCACACCGGTGCGGACGGCCCTTTCATGCTCCTGACCTTTCCCTCGGAGTTCGGTCCGGACGTCGGAACCGCCTACGTGGAAAACCGGGTGGAGGTCGTCTACTACGAAGAACCTTCGGCGGTGGCTCCGTTCCGCGAAGCGATCGAGCAGCTGAAGTCCAAGGCGTTGAAAACATCCGATTCCAGCGTCCTTATCAAGCGAATATTCGAGGAGATCTGATGAACGACCGTGTTGCCAGGGCTGCGCTGACCGACTGGCACAAGGCCACCTACAGCCACGCGGCGAACGGTTGCGTCGAGGTCGGTTCCGCACCGGGCGTGGTCGGCGTCCGCGACTCCAAACTCGGCTCAACCAGCCCGATCCTGACGTTCACCCGCGCCGAGTGGACGGCGTTCACCGCCTCCCTCCGCGAGTCGTAACCCCTCGCTCATGAGTGAACGGACCGTTTGACCAATCTAATGGGACGAACGGTCCGTTCACTCGGAAGATCATGCTGAGGTGAGCCGATGAGAGGGATTCCGTCGCGGTTCCTGATGGCCGCGGCAGTTGTGCTGGGGCTGGTGCTGGTCGTGTTGGTCTCGGCGAGCGCTTCGTCCTCGTTGCTGCCCGGGCCGGTGTTGTGGGCGCTGGTAGTGCTCGACGCGATTGTGCTGTCGGCGAGCGTGTTCGAACTCGCTCGGCGCCGAGTGCGCGGTCCGGAGCGTGGCTGAAACCGGGGGCCGGCCGAGCGCTCACCACTGCTCGCGGGCCGTCGCCACCGGGCACGATCACCGGAGTAATGGGCCCCTTCGCCCAATTTGTCGGGGCGAACGACCCCTTCACTCCGAAATGGCCGAGTCAGTCGCGGCAGCGCGCGGTCGAATACAGGTGGCTGTCCGGGAAAGTCGAAGCCGTCAGCACCGACCCGACCACGATCACCGCGGTGCGCTTGATGCCCGCCTCGCGCACGGCGGGAGCGATGTCGGTGAGCGTGCCGCGCAGCACGATCTCGTCCTCGCGGCTGGCGCCCGCGACGACCGCGACGGGGCAGTCCGCGCCGTAGTTCGGCAGCAGTTGCTCGACCATCGACTCGATCCGGTTGACCGCCAGGTGCAGCACCAGCGTCGAACCGCTCTGCCCGAGCGTGGCGAGGTCTTCGCCTTCCGGCATCGGCGTGGCCTGCGCGGACGTGCGGGTGAGCACCACGGTCTGGCCGACGCCGGGCACGGTCAGCTCGCGGTTGAGCGTCGCGGCAGCAGCGGCGAACGCGGGCACGCCGGGGACCACGTCGTAGGGCACCCCGGCCGCGTCGAGGCGGCGCATCTGCTCGGCGACGGCGCTGAACACCGAAGGATCGCCGGAGTGCAGCCGCGCCACGTCCAGCCCGGACTCGTGCGCGGCGATCAGTTCGTCGAGGATCTGGTCCAGGTTCAACTGCGCGGTGTCGACCAGCCGAGCATCCGCGGGGCAGTGCGCCAGCAGCTCGACCGGCACCAGGCTGCCCGCGTACAGGCACACCGGCGAAGCCGCCAAGACATCGCGTCCGCGCACCGTGATCAGGTCCGCCGCGCCCGGCCCGGCGCCGATGAAGTGCACGGTCATCGCTTGGTCACCGCCCACTGGGTGATCCGCATCGCGGGCCGCCAGCCGGTGAAACCACCGACCGGCGAGGCGTGCTCCGAGGAAATCCGCACCAGCTCACCGCCGCAGCGGCCGTACCAGTCCGCCACCAGCACCTCCGATTCGATCGTCACCGCGTTCACCACCAGGCGGCCGCCCGGGCGCAGCGCGTTCCAACACGCATCGAGCACACCGGGCGCGGTCGAGCCGCCACCTACGAAGATCGCGTCCGGAGGGTCCAGCCCGTCCAGCGCCTCCGGCGCGGCACCGACGACCAGTCGCACGCCGGGGACGCCGAGGCTCAACGCGTTCGTCGTCACGCGGGCCGCGCGGTCCTCGCGGTGCTCGATCGCCACCGCCCGGCAGGACTCGTCGGCGCGCATCCATTCGATCGCGATGCTACCGGCGCCCGCACCCACGTCCCACAACAGCTCACCGGGCATCGGGCCGAGCCGGGCGAGGGTCAGCGCGCGCACGTCCCGCTTGGTGAGCTGGCCGTCGTGCAGGAACGCCTCGTCCGGCAAGCCCGGCGTGCGGGGGAGGCGCTGCGCGTCCGGATCGGCGCGGCAATGCACGGCGACCACGTTCAGCGCGGAGACCTGCGGGCTCGGCCATTGCGCGGCGGTGCAGTCCAGGCGGGACTCCTCCGGCGCGCCGAGATCGCCGAGCACGGTGATCTCGCTGCTGCCGAAATCCCGTGCGACCAGCAGCGCCGCCACCTGCGCGGGAGTGTGCTCGTCCGAGCTGAGCACCAGCAGCCGGCTGCCCGGCTGGACCTGCGGGTGCAGCAGCTCGGTGTGCTTGCCGACCAGACTCACCACCTGCGTGTCGTGCGCGGGCCAGCCCATCCGCGCGCAGGCCAGCGACACCGACGACACGTGCGGCAGCACCCG
>NZ_JAFRFW010000925.1:0-17204 GCF_017434145.1 Saccharopolyspora sp.
ACGACCGCGAGTCCCGCGGAGACGATCTTCAGGGCCTCGGAGATGTTTTTGAGAGCATCTTTGTTCTCCCGGATGAAATCCCGTCCCTGGCCGATCAGATCCAACGTGCCCGGGGGTTCCTGGAACCGCATTCCTTTGGCCTCTTCGATGCGGTTCGCGCAGTCCTGAGTGGCGGCGCTCATCTCGGGACGCAGCCCATTGCCCGCGACCAGGGCACCGCGCGGAGCTCGACGGCCAGTTCTTCATCGGCGCTTTCGTCGTCATGATCCCGGTCGGGATCCTGGCCTCGGCGCGGCGGGAATACAACTGGTCCACACCGCGTCGTTGGTGGTGCGGGCTGGTGAGCAGGTCGGTGGCGTGGTGCGTTGTGGCCGTAGTACGTGCTGTTTCAGAGCCCTCTTGCGAATCCGGGTGGAACTAGGAGGTCGGACCGGCCGAGTTCGTGCACCGAGCGGTGTCCGAGCCCGAGCAGGGCGGAGTCGATCCCGCCGCGCAGGATGTCGAGTACGTTCTCGACACCCGCTTGCCCGTTGGCCGCCAGGCCCCAGAGGTAGGCGCGACCGATCATGACCGCCCGGGCGCCGAGTGCGAGCGCTTTGACGACATCGCTACCGCGCCGCACTCCGCCGTCGAGCAGCACTTCTACTTGATCGCCCACTGCGTCGGTGATCGCGGGTAGTGCGCGAATGCTCGCCGGTGTGCCGTCGAGGTTGTTGCCGCCGTGGTTGGACACGGAGATCGAGGTGACCCCTGCGTCCACGGCGCGCTTGGCATCATCGACCCGGCAGATGCCTTTGAGCATGAAGGGCCCGTCCCACTGCTTGCGCATCCAGGTGATGTCCTCCCAGCTCGGCGGCGGGGTGAACATCCAGGTGCCGTAGGCGCCGAAGAAGGTCGGCGCCGCATCGTCACCTTGCTGCATGTTCGGAACAGTCAGGTCGGGGATCTGGCGTCGCTTGGCGAACTCGGCGAACCAGCCGGGGTGCGTCAGCGCCTGCGGGGCGTACTTGAGCTTGGTGCGCAGGTTCATCCTCTCCGGGATCGCGGGGCTGCCCCAGTCCCGGCCGTGCGAGAAGGACCAGTCGGTGGTGGCGATCAGGCCGATCGCGCCGGCCTCGCGCGCACGCTGCATCCGCCGTTCGATGTCGTCGCGGCTGCCCACCCAATAGGTCTGGAAGAAGGTTTGCGGGTTGGCCCGGACGACTTCTTCGACGGGTTTGCTCGCGAATCCGCTCAGCCCCATGGCTGTACCGCGGGCGGCAGCGGCGCGCGCGACGGCCACTTCACCGTCCGGATGCACGGCTTGCACACCGGTGGGGGAGATGAGCACGGGCAACGAGAGCGACTGGCCCATCACCGTGGTGCCGAGGTCTCGTTGCCCGTAGAGATCCGCCGCGTGCGGCGCGAAACCCAGCTCCGTGAACGCCGCCTGGTTGTCTTCGAGCGTGCTGCCCTGCTCGGCACCGGCGATCAAGGCGCTGTAGACCGATGCCGGGAGGCGTTTTCGCGCGCGGCGCTGTGCTTCGGCGACCGTTTCGAACCAGCCTCTACCCATGGGCACTTCCTCTTTCACATCGGCGAACGGGGCGGGGCAGTCAGCGGGGCCGCTCAGGACAAGCCCGCGAGCGGGCTCTGGTCGCAGGCGCGGTCCGGACGCTGGCGCAGCCCGGGGAGTCCGAGCATCACCTGTTGTCGCTTGGCATTGGGTTTGGAGTGGTCCTGCGCCGGACGTGGTGCCTGTTGCGCGTCGACCCGGGCCAGCTCGGCCTCACCGTGGCCCTTGACGCACTCGGGATCGGGGCCGTCGAGGGGCAGGCCGGTGAAGAACTTCGCGGCCATGCAGCCACCTTGGCAGGCGTCGTAGGCGGAGCACGAGACGCACGCTCCGCCGGTCTGCGGACGTCGCAGGTCGTTGAGGAGCTCTGAATCCCGCCACACCGGCCCGAACCCCGCCTCGCGGATGTTGCCCGCGTGGAAAGCGTCGTGAATGGCGAACGGGCAGGCGTAGACGTCTCCGACCGGATCGATCAGGCACACGACCCGGCCCGCCCCGCACAGGTTCAGTCCGGGCAGCGGGTCCGATCCGAGGGCGTTGAGGTGGAAGAACGAGTCACCGGTGAGTACGTCCTCGCCGTGCGCCACCAACCAGTCGTAGAGCCGGCGCTGTTGCGCGGCGGTGGGGTGCAGTTCTTCCCACACGTCCGCGCCGCGTCCCGACGGGCGCAGGCGGGTGATGCGCAGCTGGGCGTCGAAGTGGTCGGCGATGCGCTTGAACTCGTCGAGCTGGCCGACGTTCTGGCTGGTCATCACCACCGAGATCTTGAAGCCCCGCATCCCGGCGGCTGCGAGGTTCTCCATCGCCCGCATCGCGGTGGTGTAGGAGCCCGGGCCGCGTACGGCGTCGTTGACTTCGGGCGTGGCGCCGTCCAGTGATATCTGCACGTCCACGTAGTCGGCCTCGGCCAGCCAGCGTGCCCGCTCCTGGGTGATGCGGTAGCCGTTGGTGGAGAACTTGATACCGACGTGATGGTCGACCGCGTACTCGACGAGTTCCCAGAAGTCCGGGCGCACGGTGGGTTCCCCACCGCCGATGTTGACGTAGAAGACCTGCATCCGCTCCAGCTCGTCGATCACGGACTTGATCTCGTCGGTGCCCAGCTCGTCCGGATCGCGGCGACCGGATGAGGACAGGCAGTGCGCGCAGGACAGGTTGCAGGCGTAGGTCCACTCCCAGGTCAGGCAGATCGGTGACGCCAACCCGGACTTGAACTGCTCGACGAGCGGCAGTACCTGCGAGGTGCCGCCGGTGCTGGTTTTCAGAGGTGCGTGCATAGCTGACCTTTCGACTGCGGTGGGGCGCGCTCAAGCGGGCACGATCATGCGCGCACCGGCCAATCCGGCCAGGGCGCGCAGGTAGCTCGCTCGCTCGGCGCCAGGCAGGTGGCTCACCGCGGATCGTGCGGAAGGATGCTGGTGCAGGTTCGTCACGAGTTCCACCAGCTGCGGTGTCTTCAGGAACGACAGCTTGCGGGTGCCGAAGTGGTACGCGAGCGCGCCGAAATGCTCCGCGCGGAGCGCTACGTCGGCACTGAGCCGGTAGGCGCGGTCCGGGTGGAACTCCGAGGAATCCTCCGGGACCGGAACCCCGGAGGAGCGGTCCTCAGTAGACACCGCACATCCCGTCGATCGAAACCTCCTCGACCAGCACGTCGTTCTCGATGTCCTCGGCGGGTGGTTGCTCGGAACTGTTCTGCTCACTCATCGGGCAATTCCTCCTGGTCGTGCTTTTCGCAGCGCGAAGCGGGGTGGAAAACGGAGCAGGTGCTGAAGTTAGTCGGCGCCGCGCAGCACGGTCGCCGTGCGAGCGGGCACGGATTTCCTGTCCGGTTGGTCAGGGTCGCAACCTGTCCCACTCGATACCAGAGGTGGATGGTCGCCGTCCGAGACGTGCGGTGCGGCTCGTTTCCTGCGGAGTGGACAACGATTTCCTGCCCACGTAGGCAGGATCCGTCCGGCCCGATCAGTCGTTCTTGCCTCGCCGAAGCGTCGGTTCGCCGCGCGATGTCTTCCGCTCGCCGCGCTGAAAGCCCTAGCGTCAGATTTCAGTGACGCCGATCACTTGGGTAGTCCGAACCGCGTGAACGCACGGTTCGGCAAAGCGCGGCGAGAGGAGATGCGAATGCAGGTCGAAGAGCTGTTCAAGCCCTTCCCGCTCAAGGAGTTCCACCCGGTTCCCCGAGCACTTCTAGGGCCTGGGTCGCACGAGATGATCGGCCCGGAAGCGCTGAAGATCGGGATGCGTCGCCCGCTCGTGATGACCTCTGGACTTCGCGGCACCGACATCGTGCACAAGATCTTCGAGTCGCTGAAGTACCACGGGCTCGATCCCGTGCTGTACGACCAGGTGGAGTCGAATCCCAAGGACTACAACGTCATGGATTCGGTGCAGCTCTACCAGGAGAACAAGTGCGACGGCTTCGTCTCCATCGGCGGTGGGTCCTCCCACGATGCTTGCAAGGGCGCGCGGATCTCGGTGGCGCACGACGGGCGGAACGTGAATGAATTCGAAGGGTTCAACAAGAGCGAGAATTCGAAGAACCCGCCGCACATCGCGGTGTCCACCACTGCAGGAACCGGCTCGGAGACCTCGTGGGCGTACGTGATCACGGATACGACCACTGACCCGGACAACCCGCACAAGTACGTCGCCTTCGACGACCACTCGGTGAGCACGCTGGCCATCGATGATCCGGTGCTGTACTACGACCTGCCGACGCACTTCAGCGCCCAGTGCGGTTTCGACGTGCTCGCGCACGCCTCCGAGCCCTACGTCGCCCGACTCGACTTCACCCCGTCGATGGGGCAGGCGCGGCACGCTGCCGAGCTCGTCGGCCAGCACCTGCGCACCGCCACGTGGAACGGTCAGAACCTGGCCGCCCGCGAAGGGATGATGTACGCGCAGTACATCGCGGGGCAGGCCTTCAACTCCGGCGGCCTCGGCGTGGTGCACTCGATCTCGCACGCCGTCAGCGCGTTCTACGACACCCACCACGGCCTGAACAACGCGATCGCACTGCCGCGCGTGTGGGCCTGGAACCTGCCGGTGGCCTACAAGCAGTACGCCAAGCTGGCCGAGGCGCTGGGCGTGGACACCCACGGCATGACGGACGTCAAGGCCGCGGACGCCGCAGTGGACGCCGCGATCCGGCTCCTGCGCGACGTGGGCATCCCGGAGAAGCTCACCGACATCACCCAGGACACCCACGAGAAGAACCGCCTCGGTCAGGGGCCCACGAAGTTCTACCAGAAGCGCACGGCGATCAAGGGCGACAAGGAAGACGTGGATCGCGTCTCCCGGCACATCCTCGGCGACAGCTGCACGCCGGGGAACCCCAAGGAGACGACGTTCGAGACCGTTCGCCCGGTCGTCGAGCACGCCTTCAACGGGGACCTGGAAGACCTGGTGAGCTGAGGTCGAGTCCTCCTCCGGTGCCCGCCCGCCGATGCGCGGGCGGGCACCGGCCAGTCGAAACCACGTGGAAAGGCGAGTCCGTGAATCCCACGCCGAGCTACGAATTCGACTCCGTCGAGCACACGATCAGCCGGCTGGCGGAGGTGGGTTACCTGGCCGACCGGAGGTTGGCGACCACCGTGTACCTGCTGACCCGGCTGATCAAACCGGTGCTGCTGGAAGGCCCGGCCGGCGTCGGCAAGACCGAGCTCGCCCACGCGCTGGCCGACAGCACCGGTCGCCGCGTGGTGCGGTTGCAGTGCTACGAGGGGCAGGACGAAAGCCGCGCCCTGTACGAGTGGGACTACGGCAAGCAGATGCTCTACACCCAGATGCTGCGCGAGAAGATCGGTGACATCGTCGAGAGCTCGACCGGCATCGCCGAGGCCGTCGAGCAGATCGGTTCGCACGACGACGTGTTCTTCTCGGAGCGCTTCCTCTCCTCGCGCCCCCTGCTCGAAGCGATCCGCTCCGAGGCCCCGGTGGTCCTGCTCGTCGACGAGATCGACCGCGCCGACGAGGCGCTGGAGGCCGTGCTGCTGGAGGTCTTGGCCGAAGGCCAGATCTCGATACCCGAGATCGGAACCTTCGTCGCCCGCCATGCGCCGTACGTCGTGTTGACCTCCAACAACACCCGTGATCTGTCTGCGGCGTTGAAGAGGCGTTGCCTGCACCTGTTCCTCGACTATCCCGATGCCGATCGCGAACTGCAGATCATCCAGTCCAAGGGAACCGGCCTCGGCGACGCCGTCGCCGAGCACCTGGTGCAGGTCGTGCGCGGGCTCCGGGAACTCGACTTGCGCAAGCCGCCAAGCATCTCCGAGGCCATCGACTGGGCGCGCACGCTGGCGGTCCTCGGCATTTCCGAGCTCGGCACGGCCGAACTGGACGAGACGTTGTCGGTGGTCCTCAAGTACGACAAGGATCTCGCCCGGGCCCGCGAGCAGTTGGCGGCGCTCGTCCAGGGCGAGATCCCCGAACCCGCCTCGGTGCCGGCTCAAGTGGACGCCGCAACCGAACACGCGCCGGCTGATCGAGAGGGCCGGACGGTGCGCAGCGCCAAGGACCAGCCCGGCAGGCACGGCCCCGGAACGTACGGCGAACGCAGCCAACCGGCCGTCGACGGGCAGCCCGCGCGGCCGCGGGTCAGCACCGGACAAGGGGAGCGGTCGTTCACCTCCAAGTTCCGCCGCCGCGGTTGAAGGAGCGGTCATGGAGTTCACGATCTTGCGTTTCGCTCGCTCGTTGCGCGCGCGGAACGTGCGCATATCGGTCTCCGAAGTCGTCGACGCGCTGCGCGCGCTGTGCGCCCCCGGGGTGTTGGCGCAGCGGCCGGCGTTCCGGGAAGCACTCCGGAGCGCCTTGATCAAGGATCACCGCGACGACCCGGTGTTCGACGAACTCTTCCACATCGTATTCGTCGAGGCGCCTGCCGCGGCCGTGAGCGAGGGACACGAAGGGCGATTCCAGGGCGGCGGTGAACCGCTGGAGGACTTCGTCCTCGGAGACGTCGAGCAGCGCCCACCACGGGCGGACATGGAAAGCCCGGACGCAGCGGTCGGTGATCTGTTCGACGACAACGACCTCGTCGAACGCTCCAGCCCGCACCCGGAGCTCAACCCGATCAGCATGAGCTCCGATTCGGAAGACGAGCTCATGCTCTCCCAGGACGACGTGGCCAGCATCGGCAACAGCGATCACGTGCAGCTGGAGACCGACCGGATGGGCGGCACACCACCGCCCGGCCGGTTGTCCGCGGCCAACGCGCACCGCATCGACGCCGACCTCAGCGATCAGCAGCAGGACGCCCTGCTGGGATGGCTCAGCCCGCTCACCGACCCCACCAGTGCGCACGACGATGGAGACCTCGATGACGCCGAGGAGTTGCGCGCCCGGCTGTCCGGGCTGTTGAACAACCTCCCGGAAGCGCTCGAGCAACACATCGCCCGCCTGCTGGCGGCCGGGCACTCCGCTTCCGAGGTCGATGATCCGTCCTGCTCGGATCACGTCGACCAAGGTGAGCGTGACGAACTCGAGCGATCACTCGACCAACTCGCCCGCAGCCTCCGCGGCGGGCTCACCAGCCGGCGCGTGGTTTCTCCGCGAGGACGCATCGACTCGGCGCGCACGATGCGTCGCAACATGCGCTTCGACGGCGTGCCGTTCCGGCCGGTCACCGTGCGGCGTCGCGAGGACAAGCCGCGGTTGGTGGTGCTCGCCGACGTGAGCCTGTCCGTGCGAGCCACCGCTCGGTTCACGCTCCACTTGGTGCACGGCTTGCAGAACCAGTTCCGCAAGGTTCGCAGCTTCGCGTTCGTGGCCGAAATCGTCGAGGTGACCGCGCTGTTCAGCGCGCACCCGGCCGAACACGCGCTCGGGCTCATCTTCGACGGGCACACCCTCGACGTCGACGCCGACTCCGACTACGGACGCGTCTTGGCCGACTTCCGCGCTGATTTCCGCGACGCGATCGACAGCCGCACCACGGTCGTGATCCTCGGGGATGGGCGCAACAACGGGCGTCCGGCCAATCTACCCGGGTTGAACGAGATTTCCCGGCACTGCAAGGAACTCATCTGGCTGACCCCGGAACCGCGGTACTCGTGGGGCCTCGGGGGCTGCGACCTGCCGCATTACGCCGAACACTGCGACCGGGTCCAAGTGGTGCGTGACCTGACCGGGCTGCGCCGCACGGCGGAGCGCATGGCCGCGGAGGTGACCGGCCGATGAACCAGCGAGCCGGTGGGCCGCTCGACACGCTCGGCCCTTCGACCCCGGGACGTTACGACGACGGGCTGGTCGAGGTCGTGCGCGGCGGCGACCACGATGCATCCGATGCGGTAACGGTGGCCCGCACGCGGCACTTCTGTCTGCACCGCAACGGGGACCGCCTCCGGATCGGTCACCGGATCCCACCGGAGCAGCTCGACAACGACCTCGCCGGACTGCTCCGCCACGAGTTGTTCGCCCCGGGTTGGCTCAGCAGCAGCGTCGACATCTTCGAGCGCGTGTTCACCGGCGTCGTCAAGACCACTGTGGACGATCCCGGGCGAGCCTGGTCGCTGTTCTACGACAACACCCTCGAGCACATCCGGCGGCTGTGGACCGCTGAACCGGGACCCCGCTGCTCCGCGATAGCGGAGATCGTTCCGGTCTACCGCCGCAGTCTGGAACTCGTGCCACCCGGGCGCGTTCTGGACGTCGGGTCCTGCTTCGGATTCCTGGCGATGCTGTTGGCCGCACGCGCCGGTACCGAGGTGATCGCCGCGGACATCGACCAGGGCAGCATCGATCTGCTGCGACGGATGGCGCGGCAGCGCCGCACGCCCGTCGGCACCCTCGTCTGCGACGCAGCCCGAATCCCGTTGCCGGACGGCGCCGTGGACACGGTGCTCGCCGTGCACCTGCTCGAACATCTCGAACCGGTCCATGGCGCCGCGGTCCTGGCCGAGGCACTTCGCCTCGCGCGGGAACGGGTGGTCATCGCCGTCCCGTTCGAGCCGGAGCCCACTGCGGCCTACGGCCACGTACGCACGTTCGACCTACCGGCGTTGGAAGAACTCGGCCGCGGCGCCGGAGCACATTTCCGGGTGGAGGAGCACCACGGCGGCTGGTTGGTCATCGATCGCCGCTGATGCGGCGTCGGTGGTCAGATCAATCCTTCTTTGCTCGCGGCGTAGACGGCCTCCGCTCGGCTGCACACGCTGAGCTTGCGCTTGACGTTGCGGGTGTGGAACTTCACCGTCGTCTCGGAGATGTGGAGCTGCTCACCGATCTCCCGGTTGTTCATACCGCGTGCGAGCAGCTGCAGCACCCCTAGCTCTCGGGGTGTCAGCTCAGGCGTGTCGTCCTGGTTGCTGATCGAGTGCGCCATCGCAGCTGCGGACCGCGAGTCGAACGCGCTCTCGTCGCGCGCGACCGCGCGGATGGACCGGACCAACTCGGTGGTGTCGACATCTTTGACCACGTAGCCTCTCGCCCCCCGCCGAAGTGCCTCGATCACGAGGTTGTCTTCGAGGAAGGTCGTGAACACGAGCACGCCGATGTTGGGACGTGCGCGGATGAGTTCTTCGCACAACCGCAAGCCTTCGGTGGAGTCGCCGTAGGAGAGCTTCAGGTCGAGCAGGACGACGGTGGGGGCGTACCGCGTCACGGATGCCAGCGCTTCCTCGGCGCTGGAAGCCTCGCACACCACCGCCAGATCCGTTTCTCGCTCCAGCACGGCGCGAAGCCCTTGCCGGACGATGGCGTGGTCGTCGACCAGCATGATCCCCACGGTCTCCTCCTGCGAGCCCCGGGGCGGTTCGTGCCGCTGTGCTGCCTCAATCATCGGAAACCCTCCATGCCGGGGAAAGCGGGACATCCAGGTGCACCAACACGCCGCCGAGCTCCGCGCGTCGAATGCTCAGCGTGCCGCCCATCTCCTCGGCTCGGTGCACCATGTTCGCCAAACCGCAGTGGTATCCGCTGTGCTCATTGCCGGCGGAAAGCAGGTCGCGCTGCAGAACATCCGGGTCGCCGGTTCCGTCGTCGCCGACCGACAGCAGGACCCGATCGGGCCGGTACCGGAGGACGACCACGGCTTGATCGGCGTGGGCGTGCATCGCCGTGTTGAACAGCGCCTCGCCGGTCAGTCGCAGCATCGAGTGCTCGATCGCGGGCGGCAGTGCGATCGCGTCGCCTTCCACGCGCACCGAGACCTCCAACTCGGTGGGCAGGTGCACGTGCGAGAGCCGTTCCAGCAGCACCGGTAGCGACCCCGGGGCTTCGTCACTGGCGTTGTGCAGCGCGTAGATCGCCGATCGCAGCTGCGCGACGGCTTGCTGGGTGAGCTCCTTGGCCGGCTCCAGCCGTTGGGCAAGGGCCGGGGCAGGCGGCGGAAGCGCCTCCAGCTCGGAACGGCAAACCTCGACGATCATTCCGGCGCTGAGCACGGCTTGCGTGACGCTGTCGTGCAGCTCCCTGGCGATGCGGTGGCGCTCTTCGTCGATCACTTGGCGTTGGATGGCCGCGGTCAGCTGTTGCTGAACGTGCTCCAGTTCCGCTTGCCGTTGAACGAGGTGTTCGGCTTGCCGGGACGCCTCTGCAGTGAGCTGGTCGGTGCGGCCCCGCAAGTGCGTCGCGGTCTGGAACAGATGCGAGTTGTACAGCGCCACCGCCGCTTGGTTGGCCAGCACGCGGATGATGGCCAGGTCCGTGTCGGCGAGCTGCACGTCCTCGCCCGCGAGCGCGACGATCCCGCCGACGGGTTCGTCGTCGAGCATCATCGGCGCGCGAACCAGTCCGTTGTTCAACGAGCAGGTGCCCAGTTCCCACGGGGAGGTGCGCACCATGGTCAAGTGATGGCGGATCGGCCGCGGCATGTCGTGCTGGTCGTCGATGAACGTCCCGTGGTGGTAGAGCAATTGGCTCGGCCGCATCCCGCTGAGCTGGCCGCCGGAGATCGCCAGCAGCAGCCACTGCGCCTGCAAGTGATCGGCCGCCGCGGTGACCACGGCTTCCACCAGCGCGCGCGGCCCTTCCGCGGACCGCACGAGTGCCTGCGAGATCTCATCCAACGCGCGGACGGTGTGCGTCAGCCGTTCGTTCGAGCGCCGGTACTCCGGGTAGAACGAGTGCTTGCTCGAACGGACTCCGGTCAACTTCCCGAGCGCGGGCGATTCGGAGCGGTCCGGGTCGTGCATGGGGCCCTCACATGGCGGCGCGGAACAGCGCCACGGCCTGCTGCTGGTCCATGGTCCGGGGGTTGGTCGTCAAGCAAGCGTCCCGCATCGTCGTCCGGGCCAGGCTGGCGACGTTGTGCTCGCCGACTCCCAGCCCGCGCAGTCCTCGCGGCACGCCGAGCGAGTCGGCCAATTCGCGCACGCGGTCGGCGAGCAGCTCGGCGGCCTGGTCCGCCCGCACCCGGTCGATGTCGATCCCGGCTGCACGAGCCAGGGGCCCGTATCGGACGGGGTCTTCCGCGGCGTTGAACCGGATGACGTGGGGCAGCAGGATGGCGTTGATCATTCCGTGCGGCGCGTCCAGGAGCCCTCCCACTTGGTGGCTCATCGCGTGGGTGGCGCCAAGGATCGCGTTGGTAAAGGCCATGCCGGCTTCCAAGGACCCTTGGGCCATCGCCGTTCGTGCCTGCATGTTCTGGGGATCGACGAGCGTGCGCAAGAGATTCTCGGTCACCAGGCTGACCGCGTGCAACGCGTGGTGATCGGTGAGCGGGTTGTGCGCACGGGAGACGTAGGACTCGACGGCGTGGGCAAGAGCGTCGAGGCCGGTGGCGGCGTTGAGCCACTCCGGCATCGTGGTCAGCAGGAGCGGGTCGACGATCGATATCTCGGGAACGAGGGTGCGGCTGATGATGGTCACCTTGGTCTCCCGGAAGGTGTCGGTGACCACGCAGAATTGGGAAACGTCGGCTCCCGTGCCGGAAGTCGAGGGCACCATCACAAGTGGTGGAATCGGCTTGACGACCTCGTCGACCCCTTCGTAATCGAGGATGTGGCCGCCGTTGCCGGACAGGATCGCGACGCCTTTGGCGGCGTCCACGCAGGAGCCACCCCCTACCGCGATGATCACGTCCGCACCGGAGTCGACGTACCGGTCGTATGCCGCCTGGACCTCGAAGTCCTTGGGATTGGGGGTCAGGTCGGACCACACAACGGGGTGCAGCCCGACCGACCTGAGCTGCTCGCACGCTCGATGCGCCCAGCCCGCCTCGACCACACCTGCGTCGGTCAGCAGGAATGGGCGCCGTGCTCCGAGGCGCCCTGCGCTGTGTCCGAGTTCCAACAGCGCGTTCTGGCCGAACACGATCTCGGGCGCATGAAACTTGGCGAGCTGTCCGCTCGCTGTCGTCGGCTCAGCCGGCACACGAGGTCCCGCCAGTTGCTCCGTCCCAGTCCAGTCGCCGTTGGAGCCTGGGCCCACGCCAACCCGGGGCATCAAGCGCTCGCGGTCTGGGACGGCTCGTCAGGTGAGGTCACTCGCACGAGCAGCTGCAGGTCGTAGTGCGTGGATCGGAGTACCTCGTTCGCCGCCGACAGTGTGCGTAGGCCGTCTTCGGAAAGCCCCCCGGCATCGGGGAAGTTCGGTTCCACCACGTAACGGTCCACAGCGGTTCTCCTCGGTGCACTAGCAGCGCTACGACAGTGACCTCGACAAGTCCCGACCGTAATCTGTGTCTCACGGGGACGTAACCTCCCCAGTCGATCGGGCCTGCACCTGTCCAACTGGGCAGGGACCGGAGCGCGGAACCGGAACTGCGGCGGTACGCGCCGTGGCTCATCTTGGGCACATCGAGAGTCGCAGCGCCGCTGCGAGTGCAGAAGTCATCCACAGTGGACACAGAGGTCGTCTGGGGCGGTCGGGGTGGTCGTTGTCGCACGTGGCGAGCTTCGTCCGCGGTCGCCACTTCGGTGGCGAGGTTTTCCGCGATTGAGCATGGAAATACCGGGCCGTCCCTGCATGTCGAAACCGCGGCAGCTGGCGTGAGCCCGGGGGTGCGTACTGATCGTCGGGAGAGGCTACGAGCGGCGATCGGTACTGATGACGAACGCCGGCCGGAGGTGGCCAGGGAGAGGCGTGCCGGTGAGCAGCCCATCGGTGAGCCAGTGGCACAGGTCGATCACGTCGGCCGATTCGTGCAACGGCCCCGCGACCACCACCTCGCCGCTCGCTCGGCGGGCGGCGTCGCACGGTTGCACGAGAACGAACGGCCCCGCCCCCGGCTGCGATGTCGTGCAGGCTGGGGTGCCGCTCGTCCGTGGCAGGAGTGCCAGCGGGCACCCACCGCTTCGGACCAGCACGCCGTGCTCGCATTCCCGGACGGCTAATCGGAGCGCTGCCAGCGGGTCGACACCCCCAGCCGGACAGGGATCAACCCCGCACGCCACCGCCGTGAATCCTTCCGTATGCCGCATGACGGAAGCTTATCGAAAATGGTTCTCATTCTCATCTCCCCTGCATCCGTGCCTGTGAAGTGCAGCGCGTGGGCTTGCGGTCGAGGTGTTGAGTTCGCCGTGCGACGGAGATGGCCACGTTCTTGGTCGTGCCGAACGGCGGGGCCCGCCAGATCATCGAGGGTGGTGGTCAGTGACGCCCGACCATGGGAGTGCGGTGGCGTGGAGGCCGGATGATGCGTCGGGGGTCCGTTTGTGGAGGGGCTTACGTGGGAGTGCGATGAGCGAGGAACACGCCGGGATCGAGGACAAGTTCGACGACGCCGAGTACCCGGCGTACACGATGGGGCGAGCGGCGGAGATGGTGGGTGCGACCCAGCCGTTCTTGCGTTCGCTGGAGGAATCGGGGTTGCTCGTCCCAGTGCGTTCCGGAGGCGGGCATCGGCGCTATTCGCGCGCGCAGCTGCGGCGGGCCGCGCGGGTGCGCGAGCTGGTGGATCAGGGCATGCCGGTGTGGGGAGCGTGCCGGATCATCGCCCTGGAAGACCAGCTGGCGCAGCTGCGCGCCACACCCGCGGACGGAGAAGGTTGACGACGCCTGCGCTTGCCTACATCACCATCCCATGCGCGGCCGGTTGTCTCGCGCTTGTGCTCGTCACCGGCCGCCAGTTGCCGAAAGGGCGGAGCAAAACCGCCGGGTTCGACCATTGGCCAACGCGTGGCGGATCGCCGTCATTGGTGAGGGCGAGGTCAGCTACATCAGTGCCGAGCGCCCGCGAGCCTGGATCTCGACGACATCAGCGCCGACTACACCGGCGGCCTTCTGACGGCTCGTCACATGCCTGATCCTTTTCGAACGTTCTCCGGGAACAAAGTAGGGCGTCCTCGCTGAGGTTCGCTGCGTCGGCCGGTCAAATGGCGTGTTCGGACGCGTTGTGGGTCCAGTGCCACTCGCCGGGTTCGGGAACGCGGTGCAGGATGAAACCGGCGGCGCGTAGTGTCGCGGCAGTGGGGCTGTCGTCCACCTGTGTGCGTGCTGATACCGCGGAGAGGCCGACGCGTTCGGCGTGGTCGACGAGCAGTCGTGCCAGCGCCGTACCGATGCCGCGCCGTTGCCAGTCGTCGCGGACGAGTAGGGCCACATCTCCTTGCTCGCCTTCGTACACGAGGTTTCCCCACGCGATGATGTCGTCGCCGTCGAAGACCGCTAGTGCCCGGCCGACTCCCGGGGTGAGCAGACGCAGGATCTCGTCTTGATCGGGAGGGCCTGCGCGGTGGCGGCGGTGTCGGGACGCCGGTGAACATGCTCGGTAGAAGGCGAGGAGGTGGGCGTAGTCGCTGCGGTCCACCACTCGCGTTGGAAGTTCCCGGCCGGAACGTGTGCCGATCACGTCGGCGTGGGCGGGCGTGCGTTCCCACGAGCGCGCCGCCAGATCCGCTAGGCGCTGGGCCCGGGCCTGCTCGGCCGGTGTGAATTCCCCGTTGCTGCGGTGCACCCGGAACATTCCTCCACCGGGCGCGGGCACGGCGATCGTGTGCTGGTCCTCCTGGATGCGGACGTTCGGTTCGCACCAGTCCACCGCGACCTCGCCGAGTAGCACGGCCAGTCCACGCCGCAGTTCGGTCCGCCCGGTGACCAGTCCCGTGGCGACACTCAATGCCCGCGTCGGTATGTCATCAAGCTCGTGCACCTCAGCGCGCGCCACACGGACGCTGGTTCCGCCGGCAACCCGCACGGCCCGCAGGAGGTCGCGACGACGTACCCCGGATGGGGCGTGCAAGAGAATCTCGTCCACCGCACCTTCGGTGGTGGGGTGCACTTGCACGGTGCGGATGTCGGCGCCGAGAGCGGCAAGTGCGGCAGCGACTTCGGCCAACTGGCCGGGCGCATCGACCACGCCGGTGCGCACGCGCCACAGCACCGGTTTTCGGTCGGGTTCCGCTTCGCGTACCTCCAGCGGCCGCTGCGTCTCCGACGCTGTTGCCGGGGCCGCCCCACCACTCGATGCGCCGTTGCGGCTCGCCGCGCCGACGGTCACTGCGGCCAGCGCTGACAACGCGGCGCCGATGAGCGCTGTTGCGGTCCCGCCACCGGCCGCCGCCCACACGAGTCCGGTCATCCAGACAAGCACGCCCACGAAAACGTAGCAGCCCCGGCCGTGCGCTCGTACCCAGCGCACAAAGCCTGTCTGTCGCATCCAGCGCATGCTCCGAGGATCGCCCCTCCCCGTTTCCCTGGTTTGAGCTCGGTGTTACACGCGAGTCACAACCTCCGTGCGGCTTACCGGAACGATCCGCAGGGACCGGCGAGAGCGGCGGGGACACGCGCCGCCTGGAGGGGTTGGCGGCTGACGGGGCCTGAGTGAAGGGCGGTTCTGTCGGCGGCAGAGTGGGACGAGTCGCTGCGCTCGGGATCGGCTTCCCACCGGGTTACTGGACGATCTTTCCACGACGAGGTTTTCGTCGCGCGAAAAGGCGATGATCGATCGACCGGTCATCATAAACGCCCCTTGTCGGCTATTCGTTATTTCCGCTTAGACGCCGGAATCGCGATCGTCCATAATTTATGCTGGTTGCAAGTTGAGGTTCGTCGCAAACCTCGGGCAGTTGAGGGCAGCGAAGTCCGAAGTGGACTCGGCGGTTCAGTGGGGCGGCGCCGATCGGTAACTTGGCCGGACTGCGAAAAGGGCGGTTCGGAATTGGAAGACGCTGCCCACCCCGTCGGCATTGGGCTTCACTCCCGGTCATCTGCTTGGCTGCGTCTCCGGCGAGCTGGGGTTGCGCGAGTTCCTGGAAGCCCAGGGACACGAGCTGGTCGTCACTTCCGACAAGGACGGTCCCGACTCCGTTTTCGAACGTGAGCTGCCCGGCGCGGAGGTCGTCATCTCCCAGCCGTTCTGGCCCGCTTACCTCACCGCCGAGCGGATCGCCAAGGCGCCGAAGCTGAAGCTGGCCCTGACAGCGGGAATCGGGTCGGATCACGTCGACTTGGATGCCGCGATCCGGGCCGGGGTCACGGTCGCCGAGGTGACCTACAGCAACAGCCTCAGCGTCGCCGAACACGCGGTCATGCAAATTTTGACCTTGGTGCGCAACTTCCTGCCCGCCCACGAGTGGGTGGTCAACGGTGGCTGGAACATCGCTGATGCCGCCTCCAGATCGTACGACCTGGAGGGCATGGATGTGGGAGTGATCGGCGCCGGTCGCATCGGCCAGGCCGTGCTGCGGAGATTGGCCCCGTTCGGCGTGCGGTTGCACTACTTCTCCCCGATGCGACTGCCGACGGATGTGGAACACGAGCTCGGGACGGCCTTCCATCCCGATGCGGGCTCGCTCGCTAGGTCGGTCGATGTCGTTTCATTGCACGCGCCGTTGCATCCGCAGACGTACCACCTGTTCGACCGCGAGATGATCAACTCGATGCGCCGCGGCTCGTACATCGTCAACACCGCACGAGCCGAGATCACAGTTCGAGACGACGTGGTCGAGGCATTGGAAAGCGGTCAACTGGCCGGCTACGCAGGGGATGTCTGGTACCCCCAGCCACCGGAGACCGACCACCCGTGGCGCTCGATGCCGCACCAAGCGATGACGCCGCACGTGTCGGGCACGACGCTGTCGGCGCAGGCCCGCTACGCCGCGGGTACGCGGGAGGTCCTCGAGGACTTCCTCGCCGGGCGCCACATCCGGGAGGCGTACCTGATCGTCGAAGGCGGCGAACTGGCCGGTACAGGCGCGAAATCGTATACCGCCGGTGCGGGCGTCGAGGCCGGTCGCGGCGCGTAGTCGGCGTACGACTTCGGAGAAATGCCGGTCCGGTTATTGGCGTAGGCGGCTCGCGACTGCGGGCAGGGCGCTTCCGTGCCAGGAGCGAAGGACGGGAAAATGACCGATCTGACTGTGCTTCCCCACTACGACATGGAGGCCTGAATGGGGTTGACCAGCTCGACCTCCCCGGGCGAGTACCCCGAGCAGCAACCGGTGCTGACTCCGCTGACCGAGTCGGCGGTGTTCCTGGTTCTGACGATCGACGACGGTGGCGAGTCCGCCGTGCGGGACCTGCTCGCCGACCTGGCCGGTTTGCAGCGTGCGGTCGGGTTCCGCTACCCGGAAGGTGGCCTGGCCTGCGTCGCGGGCATCGGATCGGCGGCCTGGGACCGGTTGTTCGCCGGTCCCAGACCTGCCGAGCTGCACCGGTTGCCCGAGTTCGAAGGACCCCGGCACCGGGCGGTTTCGACTCCCGGCGACGTGCTGCTGCACATCCGCGCGCGGCAGCTGTCCCTGTGCTTCGAACTCGC
>NZ_JAFRFW010000926.1:0-5820 GCF_017434145.1 Saccharopolyspora sp.
GATGGCGGGCACCCTCGGGTTCCTGAGCGAAGCGGAGCTAAACGGCACCTCGCGGGACCCGATCGGCAACCACATCTACGGCACGTTCGGCAGGGACTTCCGCTGTTCGGACGGCGGACGGTTCATGGTGGTGGCGCTCACCGGACGGCATTGGCGGGACCTGGTGTCGCTGACCGGCATGTCCGAAGCGGTGTCCGCGCTGGAAGGTGCGCTGGGCACGGATTTCTCCGCCGAGGCCGAGCGGTACGAGTACCGCGAAGCCCTGGCGGGATTGTTCCAGCGCTGGTTCGACTCGCGGACGAGCGAGCAGGCACGTGCGGCGCTGGCCGGGACTTCGTTGCTGTGGGCGCCTTATCGCAGCTTCGCCGCGACCGTGGACGCGCTGCGCAGCCCCGGCCGCGCGAATCCGCTGATGTCGACGCTGGACCAGCCCGGAATCGGGCCGCACTTGGCGCCGGGCTCTCCCATGCGGTTCGGCGGAGCGTACGAATCGGCCGAGGCCGCACCGATTCTCGGTCAGCACACCGCCCAGGTGCTCGCCGACGAGCTGGGCATGTCCGCCGAACGGATCGCCGCGCTGCGCACCGAATCCGCCGTCCAGCAAGCCGACGACCTCTGAACTCCCGGCATTCGCACGGTGATCCATTGTGCACGGTGCGTATCGGGCGCCGCCGGACTGCGGCGGAGGGATGGCCGACTCCCCGCCGAGCACTGGCAGCCTGCGAATCCTCCGACTTGCCCCGCGACGACGCGACCTGAACCGCACTCGAAGTCCATTTCGGACTTTCCGGTCCGGCTTCGCCCGAGCACGCGCTGAAAAGGCTTGCCCCGGGCGGGTTTAGCATCCCCACGGCTCGTGGAAGCTCCCCTGGCGGCTCGTCGATCAGCGAGCCCGCCGACCCGGGAAGGAATGTGATCCGAGAGTGACCGCGCACGCGCGCAACGTGGCCGCTTCATGGGTGCTCGCGCTCACCGCACCGCTGGCCGCGTGCGGCGCAACACCCCCTGCACCGCCCGCCGAACCACCGCCCGCACCGGCGCTGCGGCCACCGCCACCGGAGCCGGAACTACCCGGAGGCGGCCGCACCGTGCTGCCCGAGCACCGGATGGTCGGCTTCTCCGGAGCGCCGGGCAGCGCCGCGCTCGGGCCACTGCACGGCGATCTGGACGCGGCCGGTCAGCAGATCGACCGGCAGGCGCAGGATTACACGCAGAACAAGCGGCCGCTGCCGGTCTTCGAGCTGATCGCCACCCGCGCCACGTCCAGCCCCGGCCAGGACGGGCAGTACCGCGCGCGGTCCTCGGACTCCACCATCGACGAGCACCTCGCCGCGGCCCGCAGGTACGGCGCGGTGCTGCTGCTGGGAATCCAGCCCGGTCGCGCGGATTTCCTCGACGAGGTGCGGCACTACGACCGCTGGCTCGCCGAACCGGACGTGGGTCTCGCGCTCGACCCGGAGTGGGCGGTCGGCCCGGACGAAACGCCCGGTGACGTGTTCGGCACGACCACCGGCGGCGAGCTCAACGCGGTGGCCGACCACGTCTCCGCGATCGCGCGGGAGCACTCGCTGCCGCAGAAGCCGCTGATCTACCACCAGTTGTCGCCATCGGTGGTGCGCGACGAGCAGGATTTGGCGCCGCACCCGGAGCTCGCGCTGGTCAAGTCGATGGACGGGATCGGCTCGCCGGAGCTGAAGAAGCAGGCGTGGGACAAGCTGGTGACGACGAAACCGCCGCACGTCGCCACCGGGATCAAGCTGTTCTTCCAGGAGGACACCCGCAGCGGGCCGCTCATGACGCCCCCGGAAGTGCTGGGCCTGCAGCCCGCACCGGACTACGTGCTGTACGAGTGAGCGCCTTCCGCCGCGCGTCGAGAGTCCGTTGTGGACGGTTATCACTGGCGTCCTCCGCCGGTGGAACATCCTTGTCCACACGACTTCCCGCACCACCAGGCGGTCGGCGGCGAGCGCCTCGTCCCAGGCGTTGCCGATCTCCTGCGGACTGTCGCAACGAATTCCGCCGTCCGCGTTCGTCATCAGCTCGTGACTGGCGGTGAGCCCAGCAGCGGATGAAATCGCGGTCCGGGCCATGGTGATCGGACTTTCGTCGTCTGCGGCGGTTCCGCTTCAGGGTGCGAGCGCCCCGTGCGTCCTGCAATCGCCACGCTCGTCATCGGTTTTCTCCCGGTGCGGCAGCGGTTTCCGTGCTTCGCGGGACGATCAGCGGGACGCTGCGGTGCCGCCGGTGCGGTACCTGTCCGCATCGGCCCATCGAACCTGCAACCCGAGCCCGCTGCGGCTGCGATCCGGGCGCAGCGCACCACCGGACGGGTCGAGCATGCCGTCGAACAGAAGTGCCTCGATGCGGGTGTGGTCGTGGAAGTACTCCAGGTGCCGCATCCGCCGCACGGCGCAGAAAGCGTGCGCCGATACCGCCGGGGCGCAGTGCGCGGAGATGTCGACGTGGTGGCTCGCGGCCGCGCCCGCGACTTCCAGCAGCCCGGTGATTCCGCCGCAGCGCGTGACGTCCGCCTGCAGGCAGTCGACGGCCCCCGCTTCGAGCAGGTCGGCGAAATCTCCCAGAACGAACCCGTATTCGCCCGCGGCGACATCCATCCCCGGAGGCCCGAGGTCGCGCACCAACCGCAGTCCTTCGCGGTCGGCGGAACTCACCGGTTCCTCGAACCACGCCACGCCCCACTCCGCGCGGAACCGGTGCGCCCAGTGCACCGCCTGCTTGCGGCTCAGCGCGCCATTCGCGTCAGCGAACAAACCCACGTCGTCGCCCAGCGCGTCGCGCACGGCCGAAAGCCGCTGCGGGTCTCGCTCGGGATCGCGGGATGTTTTCAGCTTGACGCTGCCGATGCCCTGCTCGACCCACCCGGTGAGCTGGTCGACCAGCCGCTCGGTGGAGTAGTTGGTGAACCCGCCGCTGCCGTAGACGGGGATCTCGTGGTGAAAAGCGGGCAACACCAGGAAAAGCGGTGCGTCGAGCAGCCGCGCTTTGAGATCCCACAGCGCGATGTCGACGGCGGCCACCGCCATCGCACCAGCGCCGCTTCGTCCGGCGTTGCGGATCGCCGCGTTCATCCGTTCCCAGGCCGCGGCCGGGGACAGCGCGTCCTGCCCGAGCACGACGTCGGCGAGCTGGGATCGGATGAAGGTCGCGACGGACACGTCTCCGTAGGTGTAGCCGATGCCGGAGCGCCCGCCGCCGTGCGCTTGCACCAGCACGACCGTCGTGGAGCTCCACACGAGCGTCCCGTCCGATTCCTGCCCGTCCGGCCCGTCGGTGGGAATCCGGAAGGCGTGCACGTCCACGCGATCGACACTCGGCGCCACGACGGCCTCCATATCGGCTTCCGACCGTCCGGCTTTACCCCGCTTGCCCGCGCAGGAAAACGTCTCCGCTGCGGCCGAAGGAGTTTTTCCGCCGTGCTGCGGGTAGTCCGCTGTGGCGAGGTCCTGCGTCGGCGAGAAGGAGGACCATGCCAGCGAGCGAAGTCGTCGTGGTGACCGGTGCCAGCGCCGGCGTGGGACGGGCCGTGGCCCGCGCCTACGCGCGGCGGGGAGCCCGGATCGCGTTGTTCGCGCGCGGAGCGGGCGGGCTCGCGGCCGCTGCCGACGAAGTGCGCGAACTGGGCGGGACCGCGTTGCCGCGGCCGGTCGACGTGGCCGAGCACGACCAGCTCGACCGGGCCGCCGGCGAGGCCGAGGCGAACCTCGGTCCGATCGACGTGTGGATCAACGCCGCGTTCAGCACGGTCTTCGGCACTTTCGACGAGCTGAGCCCGGAAGAGTACGCCCGCGCCACGCAGGTCACCTACCTCGGCTTCGTGCACGGCACCATGGCCGCACTGCGCCGGATGCGGCCGCGGGACCGCGGTGTCGTGGTCCAGGTCGGTTCGGCGCTGGCATATCGCGGCGTCCCGCTGCAAACCGTCTACTGTGGAGCCAAGCATGCGATCCAGGGCTTCCACGAGTCGCTGCGCTGCGAGCTGCTGCACGAACGCAGCGGCGTGCAGGTGACCATGGTGCAGCTTCCCGGCCTGAACACGCCCCAGTTCTCGTGGGCGCGGTCCAAACTGCCGCACCACCCGCAGCCGGTGCCGCCGATCTACCAGCCCGAACTGGCCGCCGACGCGGTGCTGCGCGCGGCCGACCGGCCACGGCGCCGGGAGTACTGGGTGGGCGGTAGCACCGTCGGTACCCTGCTCGCCAACTCGGTGGCGCCCGGCCTGCTGGACCGCTACCTGGCGCGCACCGGTTTCTCGTCCCAGCAGAACTCCGATGTGGACGATTCCGCAAGAGTCGACAACCTCTTCGAGCCGGCAGACGCCGCGGAAGGACGGGATTTCGGCGCACACGGCGCGTTCGGCGCAACCGCGCACTCCCGAAGTCCACAGTGGTGGGTCGCGCGCAACCAGGCGCTCTTGGCGCTCGGCGGTGCTATACTGGCCGGTGTCGGTGCCGTGTTGGCGAGGTCCCGGCGTTGAGCGCCGACTGGCACCGCTTTCCCCCGCACGTCCTGCGGGAGTACTCGGTGCTGGCGGACGGGTACCGGGGCGCGCTGTGCGGGCCGCGCGGCGACATCGCCTGGATGTGCGCACCGAAGTGGCACGACAGCGCGGTCTTCTCGGCGTTGCTCGGCGGCGCCGGGGTCTACGCGATCAACCCGGTCGAACCCTGCGTGTGGGGCGGTTCCTACGAGCCCCGGACGTTGATCTGGCGGAACCGCTGGATCACCACGTCGACAGTGGTCGAATGCCGGGAAGCGTTGGCATACCCGGGAAATCCCGACCGGGTCGTGTTGCTGCGACGGATCGAGGCGGCCGCGCGGACCGCTCGGGTGCGCGTCGAGCTCGATGTGCGGGCTGGCTTCGGCGAACACGCCATGCGCGAGCTGTCGCAGGACGACAGCGGCCGGTGGTCCGGGCGCAGCGGAGATCTCGCGCTGCGCTGGAGCGGAGCCGCCGAAGCTGTCCCGGACCGGTACGGCGTGCTGCGCTGCGAACTCGAAGTCCCCGCCGGAGAGCACCGGGACATCGTGCTGGAGCTGTGCCGCGGATCGCCCGGCTCCCCGTCGGATCCCGTCGCGGCCTGGCGCACGACCGAAACGGCCTGGCGGGACAGCGTCCCGGATCTCGCCGAGGCGGCCGGAGTTCCGGACGCGACCCACGCCTACGCCGTGCTGCGCGGGCTAACCGCTCCCGGCGGCGGGATGGTCGCCGCCGCCACCACGTCCCTGCCGGAACGGGCCGAAGAAGGACGCAACTACGACTACCGCTTCTCCTGGGTCCGCGACCAGTGCTACGCGGGCATCGCCGCAGCGGCCGCGGGCGGTGCGCCCGTGCTCGATGACGCCACGGCGTTCCTCACCGCGCGCGTGCTCGAAGACGCCGACGCACTGCGCCCCGCCTACACCATCGACGGCGGCCCGGTCCCGGACGAGCGGCGCCTGGACCTGCCGGGATATCCGGGCGGGCAAATCGTGGTCAGCGGCAACCGCGCCACCCGGCAGTTCCAGCTCGACTCCTACGGCGAGGTGCTGCAACTGCTCGCGGCCGCCGAGCAGCACGAGCGCCTGGACGCCGACGGGCGCCGCGCCGTGCGGGTGGCCACGGACGCGATCGGAAAGCACTGGCGCGAACCGGAAGCGGGCGTGTGGGAACTCGACGAACGCTGGTGGACGCACTCGCGGCTGGCCTGCGTGGCCGGTTTGCGCGGTGCGTGCCGGGCCGCGCCCAGCGCCCGGGATTCGCGGGACATGCTCGAACTGGCCGACGCGATCATGGCCGAGACCGCGCGGCGCTGCCTGCAC